>NZ_BAAAAP010000004.1:0-254376 GCF_054768215.1 Clostridium sp. CTA-1 | reverse complement strand
CTATAGTATAATTAACCATATATAATAATAATTAACTATTTATAATAATTATTATCCTTATTACAATATAATTTTTACACAAGGAGATTTGAAATGAAATTTAATTTTAAAAGTATTAAAACTTTAATTTTATGTACTATTCTACCACTAACTATATTATCTATGGTCTTTTTATCCATTTTAAGTTATAGTAATTCTAAAAACATAATTTCCAATGAAATAGAAGATAAGATGAAATTCCAGACTAAAGCTATAAGTGAAAATATAGAAAAATCACTATTAACTCATAAAAAAATAGCTGAAACTCTTTCTAAAACTGTAGAATCTTCAAAGGATATTATGCCTAAAGATACTTATAAAAATATAGTTGGAAATTTTATAAAAACTAATGATGAGACTTTTGGAACAGGTATATGGTTCGAACCTTACAAATTTAATGCCAAAGAAAAGTTTTTTGGTCCTTATTGTTTTAAAGACGGTAATAAAGTAGTTTACACCGATAAGTATAGCACCGAATCTTATAATTATATGAATTATGATTGGTATAAATCAGCTAAATCTTCTACTGCTTCATGTGTTTGGTCAAAACCTTATTTAGATGAGCTTAGTAATATAACTATGGTATCAACTTCTGCTGCATTTAGGGATAAAAGCGGTAATCTTCTTGGAGTGGCTACTGCTGATATAAACTTAGATCGTCTACAAAGAATGATAGCTAATGTGAAGTTTGGTAAAACAGGTAAGGCTATATTATTAGATAAAGACGGTAATTATATAACTAATCCTAACAAAAGTAAGATTATAAAGATGAATATTACAAAAGAAACTGAAAATAGTTTATCAACTTTGGGAAAAGAAATGTTATCTAATAAAAAGGGAACAGGTACATATAAAGAAGGAGATGTAAAAAAATTAGCTTATTATGACTCTATACCTGAAACCGGTTGGATTATAGCTTTATCCATAGATCAATCAGAAGTTACTGCCCCTTTAAAACAACTTTTAATAAAAAGCATAATGTTTATATTAATTGCTTTAGCTTTAATAATTATATTTATCTTATGGTTTAGCAATTACTTAACTAAAAATATAAACAGAGTTAATATATTTTCAGAAACTATTTCTAATGGAGATTTAACTAAATCATTATCCATAGATAGCAAAGATGAATTAGGAGCCATGGGAAAAAATTTAAATAGTATGAAAAACACCCTAAATAATATAATAAATAATTTTAATATAAGCCTTAAAGATATAGTATCTATATCCGAAGAATTGTCTGCTAGTGCTGAGCAAACTCAAAGTGCTTCAGATCAAATAGCACAATCTATATCTGATATAGCAACCGGAAGTGAAACTCAGTCAAAAACTTCTCAGGATTCCGTTAAAAATTTAGAAGAAATATATAGAGGCATGGAACAAATATCTAACAATGTTCAATCCGTTACTAATTACTCTATGGCCACTTATAAAAAAGCTGAAGAAGGTAATATAACAGTGTCTACAGCTATAAATAAAATGAAAGATATAGAAGAAAGCGTAACAGACTCTGCAAATATTGTAAATACACTAGAAGAAAAATCAAATAATATAGACAATATAGTTTCCCTAATAACATCTATTGCAGAGCAAACAAATTTATTAGCGCTAAATGCAGCTATAGAGGCAGCCCGTGCAGGAGAAGCTGGGAAAGGTTTTGCTGTGGTAGCTGAAGAGGTAAGAAAATTAGCTGAAGAATCTTCTGCCTCAGCTGGAAGTATTGGAAATATTATAAAAGAAGTTCAAAATGATATTGCAAAAGTAGTTAACTCTATGAAAGTTGAAACTGATAATGTTAATGAGGGTATAGTAATAGTACAAAATACTAAAAATTCTTTTGAAAATATATTATCTAGTATTGATAAGGTCTCTAGAGAAATGCAAGATGTATCTGCAGTAGTAGAAGAAATAACTGCTAGCACAGAAACTGTTGTAAACTCTTTAGAAAAAATAGACTCAATAATAAAAGAGTCCAGTAGTAATACACAAAATGTTGCAGCTTCTGCTGAAGAGCAAACAGCTATAATGAAAGAAGTAGCTGAAGTTGCAACTAATCTTTCTCAAATGTCTTTAAAACTTGAAAAAGATATAAATATATTTAAAATTTAATAAGAAGTTGTATCAAAATAAAAGAATATAAATAGATTTAATCTTAACACCGCCAATATAAAAAGTACATTCATAAGCCACTTTATTTGGCTAAGAAGTTCTAAACTTGGCTACATTAAAATTAAATCTATGTTGAGACAGTATCCTAGATAACAGATTAGAAAGAACAGAGAGTAGATAAAAAGATTTTTAAACAAAACATTTTTATCTATTCTCTGTTCTTTTTTTACTTCCTACTCTTATCTATATTTTATACTTTTTTTCTCTATATATTTTGTACTCTCTACTTTATACTTTGTATCCTGTACCACCTATACCTTATATTCTATAAATTTTACACTATATACTCTGTACTCTCTCCTCTATCCTATCCTCTATCCTCTCTCCCCTGCGCTCTGTTCATTAAAAGAAGTGTTACAATTACTCCTCCAATTAATCCACCGATATGTCCAAAGTTATCCACATTGGGGATAGAAAATCCTAATATTAAGTTAATAACTATAACTGATATTATATTATTTAAGAATTCTTTTCCCCCTCTTTTCCTATTTTTATAAGCTATTATAAAAGTAGCTCCTAATGTGCCAAATATAGCTCCTGAGGCTCCTATAGAAACTGAGGATGAAAATAAATAACTAAAATAAGAACTTAATATTCCAGATATAAAATAAATAATTAAATATTTTACTTTGCCAAAATATATTTCTACCAAAGGTCCTATAGAATTCAATGCATACATATTTAATGCTAAATGAATTAATCCTCCATGTAAAAACATTGCTGTTATTAACCTATAATACTCGCCATTATTTATAAAAGAGTTTACTTTTGCCCCTAAAAATATTAACACTCTAATATCACTGGTAAATATACTTCCTGATAAAAAGGCTGTTATTAAGTACATAAAAATATTTATGCCTATTATTATTTTAGTAATAGTTGACTTCTCATGGCTATTCATATTATTTTCATTATAATAAATATTTTCTCTTTGTCTTGGAACACTTACTATATCTTCTACAATGCTTCTAGTCCCTTCTCCAGCATATACTATATTTCTATTATTGTAATCTAATATAAAAGACATATCTTTAATTAAATTACTATCTAAAAAATTAATTAAAGAATTATCTATTTCCTCATCTGTCAATATAGCTATGT
This sequence comes from Clostridium sp. CTA-1, assembly GCF_054768215.1. Taxonomy (NCBI): domain Bacteria; kingdom Bacillati; phylum Bacillota; class Clostridia; order Eubacteriales; family Clostridiaceae; genus Clostridium; species Clostridium sp. CTA-1. Next base: position 251,067 of record NZ_BAAAAP010000004.1, on the reverse strand, counting down.
TTAAATTTATCCTTTTGTCCATAAGCAAAGACTGAATATACTCTTTTATATATTCCTTATTTAAATTTTTTATTGCAAAGTTACTAGAAAAAATTAATACATCATAAAAATCATCTTTCTCTTTAACAGCTATCCAATTACTCTCTAGTCCCACATTTGTATTTATCTCCATAACATTATAATTGTTTATACTCATAAGTTTTTCTATAATGTCTTTTATAAAATTATCTATATCAATCACTTCCTAAATAAAAATAATATTTTTAGACACCATTAAAAAAATATTCCTTTATACTACCCAATATATATTATTATACATATAAGCACAACATATAATTTAAAACTATATGTTGTGCTTATACTCACATTAACAACCTTTACATAACTATGGATTTTATAACTAAACTAGGATTTTTAAGCAGATTTATTTGATAAAAAAGTTTCATATTGTTATCTTTAAAAATTCTAATTATAGGTCTATCTGGGAAACCTTTATTTTGATTTATTACATATCCTTCTTCTCCATTTGATAATTTAATCCTACAACCTAAAGGATATATTGCAAAGGTATTTTTAAAAGATTTAACCAAATCTTCATCAAACATAGTTCCTGAACCAGATAATATAAGCTCATAGGCATCATTTGGAGTAAATTTTTTTCTATAACATCTATCATTACTTATTGCATCATATACATCACATATAGAAACTAACTTTGCATATTTAGAAATATCCTTTCTTTTGAGTCCATAGGGGTATCCTTTACCGTCTATTCTTTCATGATGTTGTTCTACTATTTTTATAATTGTATCAGACATTGTAAAATCTTTTTTTAGTATTTCGCTACCATAAATAGGGTGTTTTTTTATTTCCATAAATTCATCATCTGTTAATGGACCTTCTTTATTTATTATTTTATTAGATATTCGAGTTTTTCCTATATCGTGAAGTATTGCCCCTATACCTACATCCTTTAATTCCTTTTCATTTAATCCACTAGATAGGCCTATAAATGTAGTCATTATACAAGTATCTAAGCTATGTATATATGTATAATTATCATAGGTTTTAATATCATAAAGACTTCTATTTACATCCCCCATATCTATTATATAATCTATCATTTCTTCCACTTGATTAAAGGATTTCTTTAAGCTTTTACCATTAAAATCATGTATGTTTTTCATAAGATCAGTCATAGATTTCATAGTAGTTTGCTTAAGTTCCATTAATTTAGGATCATCTATTACTACATCTTCTAATCTTTCATCCCTTATATAAATGTAAAAAACACCTAGATTTCTTAATTTTTTTATGTAATTTCCTGTTAACTTAATACCAGATTTAAGTAAAACTTGTCCATCTTCGGAAAAAATATTTCTTCCTAAAACATCATTTTCTTTAACTCTATTAATAAATTCAAGTCGCATTATCATAAACACCTCATAACCTATATTAATCCGCCTAAAAATAAATATAATTAGAAAACATTGTTATTTATACTTTTTACTTGTAGATTATAAAATCCTTTCATAATAAAATTAGCTTATATATTAAAAATAAATACTCTAATATATTCGTATAACTTTAAACAATGCTTAAGATACAATTTAAATATATGTATTTATTTACTTTTATTTCAAGTTAAGGTAAAATTATATTATCACATCTATATAGGGAGGTCTGTTTTGAAAAAAAAATTAATCTTAATAATATGTATTTTGTTTTTATTGTTTCTACCCCTAAGCTATAAATTTAAAATTTACAAAAATAAAGACTTAAATTATGTAGTTGAACAACATATGACCCATGGTTTATTTAATAAATATAAAATGCATTCTATTAACAGCCTTAACCTAACTTTTTCTGACGGTAATGTAGCTGTTGTAAAAGTCTATGGAACTAGTAATAGCTCTCCACATAAAAGTATATCCTACAATTTATTTCTTACTAAGAGCAAAAATGGAGCATGGAAAGTAAAAAAAATATATGAAAATCATAAATATTCAAAAGAAATAACTCCAAATATGCCTTAATCATTTTTTTCTTTTATAAAATTATGCTTTATACAGTTTTCACATACACCTTCTATTTTTAAATGATGATCAATATTAGAAAAACCAGTTTCTTTATTTACTATTTCATCAAGATGAAATAAAGGACATTCTATCTGTACCTCTTTATGACATACTTTGCACTGTATAGTGTGAGTATGCTTTTTTCTTTTAAATCTAAAATTATATTTTGAATTTCCTAAATCAAATTTTTCTATTAAATCCTTATTTTCAAAAACTTCTAGTGTTCTATATATAGTAGATAAATCTAAATTTATATTTTTTTCTTTTAATTTTTTGAATATACTCTCCACATCTAAAGAATAAGTTGCTTCTATAAGTATACTTAAAATATTTATCCTACCTTTTGTTATCTTTAAATTACTTTTCTTCAATAATTCCTCTTCTATCATAATTATCACCTTATGATAATAATACAATAATTAGTAAACATAACTCAATACTTATTGATAATTTTAAAAAAATAAGATTTTCAAGCCAAATAATATTAATATTATTCCTCCTATATAATCTGCATAACTTGAGATTATAGATATTTTTTTAATATATTTAGATAAAATAACTCCTAAACTACAGATTATTGCAGCAATTAATCCTATAAACAAAGAACTCACAAATAAATAAAATAAATTACTAATATAAGTTAAAGTTGTAAAACCTATAATTAAAGCATCTATACTAACCGAAATACCTAATATAAAGTACATGCTTTTATTTAAAAATATACTTTCTTCTTTTTGTTTAAAACCCTCTAGTATCATTAGTATTCCTACTATTATTATTATTAATCCACCTACAATAGTTGGCATGGGAAATATATATTTATTAAAAATAACTCCCATATAACCGCCTAAGAAAGAAAGAAAAAACTGAAAAAATCCAAAGGAAAAGACAAAAATCATAATTGATTTTAAAGTAATACTCTTATTTATACCTATACACAGTATTACTCCAAAAGCATCTAAAGAAAGTGCTAACCCTAATAAAAAAAGCTCTTGTACTTCCATCATATCCCCCTATTAATATTAAATAATAAATACATTCTTAATTATTTATATATATAAAATACTACTTTTATAACGAGCAAAGTTATTTAATAAACAACTTAATTTTTTATAAATTAATTCTATATCTATAAAATAAACTCTTAAGAAAATTTAAAAATATATTATTTAAAATATTTATAGAGGGATACACACAGATTTTTATTAGGACTTAATCTATTATTTTTAAAGATTAATTACTTAATTGCTAACAACCTTATCTATTTTTTTAGGATCTAAAAATTTTATTTCATTAGAAACTATTTCTATTCCATACTTTTTATTACCATTTTTATCTTCATAATTTCTAGCTTGTATTCTTCCTACAACACTAATTAGTTTACCTTTTTCCATATACTTATGTATAGCTTCTGCATGTCTTCCCCATACAACGATAGGTATATAATCAGTTTTAGAACTTTCTTTGTTGTAATATCTATTTACAGCTATTACAAATCTTAATAAAGAAACATCTCTATCCTCTATATACTTAAGTTCTGCATCTTTAGTTAATCTGCCTATGAGCATAACTCTATTCATACTACTACCTCCACAATAACTGTTTTTTACTATTTATATTTATATCCATTGTTAGAGATAATAATCAGAGACAACTATTAAAGCTATTAAATTTTTAGTTTGTATCCATTTTCTTTAAGCCAATTTCTTCTTTTTTTCCAGTCTGGGATTACACTTTCAACTAAATACCAAAAATCTTTAGAGTGATTCATATGTACTAAATGGCAAAGTTCATGAACTACTATATAATCCAAAATTTCTAAAGGAGCCATAACTATTTTATAATTGTAATTTATATTTCCTTTAGAAGAACAGCTTCCCCATAAAGTTTTTTGATTTTTTATTACTATATTTTTAGGTGCAACTTTTAATATATTAGAATAATAATCTGTTCTTTCTTTTAATACATTTATAGCCTGCTCCTTATAAAAWTTTTCTAAATTATCTTTTATTATCACTTCTCTTTTATCTTTTAAAATACCAGAATTTATATAAATAATAAATTTATTATTATTTACTTCTAATTTAAAATATAAAGACTTTACCTCTTTAATTTCTAAATAATACAATTGACCTAGATAATAATATCCATGAAAATTTTCTACCTCTTTAAGCTTTTTTATTTTTTTTATAATCCATTTTTCCTCTTTTTTAAGAACCTGCTCTATAGTGAATTCATTGGTCCCTAAAGGTGCTGTAACTTCTATAACAAATTCTTTGCTAATTTTTATAGAAATAGTTTTCCTTTTTTTTATTTTTAAAATATATTGAAACCTTTCTCCCATTAAAATTATATCTTTCATTTTATATCCTTCTTTTATCTTAAACAAAAAAAGTGCCTGAAAATAGATTTTATTTTGAGACACCTTTTTGCCTATGTTAAATATTATATTCTATTTTCCATGAATCTAGAGATATTACTGCTTTTTCTTTAATTTGTAATGGAAAAGCAAAGTTACATACTTTAGCCTTCATTGGACTAACCTTTAAATCTTCTAGTTTAAATACTTCTGAAGCAACAAAATTTCCTTGTTCATCTTTGATGGTCATAGGTAATTCTTCTATATTTATTCCTTTATTGCAACCATTTCTAACAACTATAGTAACCAATAAATACCCCTCTTCATTTATACCTATACTAAATTTTGAAAAACTTACTTCTCCTTCTTTTAAATCTGGAAGATCTTCTAAAAAGTCTGTATAAACTTTTCTGCTTTCAGCATCAATTCCCTCTGGTAAATTCTCAATATCCACTGTTAAATTTCTAACAGCCCTTAAAGAATTATCAAAAACTAATTTCCAATCATCCGCGGGTATTTTATCTACAAATACATTTTCTTTATCAAAATATAAAATCCAAGGTCTAGCACAATAAGATGCTATATTTCCCATTGGTTCCAAATCAAAAATTTGGGATGCTAAAACATCTCCCTTAGAATTTATTATTTTAAAAGGAATTTTTTCAAAATTTATTTCTTTTTTTATACCATTTCTTAAATAAGCCTTAACTTCGTACTTATCTCCAAGGTCATATGCATATATGCCCGCTACATTAATTTCTCCCTCTTTTATAGGAACTAATTCATCTAGCTCCTCCTCAAGTATTTCTTTTTGTACCTTTGACATTACTTCTTGATCTTTTTCTAATAATGATAACTTTATATCTAAAGCTTCTTCTCTATTAACTTCTTTTTGCTGCTTCATCTAAATTCCTCCAAATATAATTTATGTTACAAATTATATTATAATATGTACAAATTTCTAAATCAAACTTAATTTGAAGTAAAATTATATATTTAATTAAAATTATATATTTTCTATTTTTAAATAAAATTAAATTTCTTAAATAAAAATTTATAAACTGTATAAACTATAGATTGAGGTGATAAAAATGATAAAGAATAATAAAAAATTGTTATTTACCACTGGTCTATTAAGTTTATCTTTACTTTTAGGCACTGGTTGCACAAACAAAAGCGCAAAAAATCCTCCAGCAAACAATGCTACTAAAAATGTAACGGAAAAAGCAGAGAATACGACTAAAAGTGCAGAGGAAAAAGCAAAAGAGAATACAACAGCGATGAATGGGGATTTATCTAAAAGATCCCAAAAAATAGCAGATGAATTAGTTAAGATAAAAGGTATAGAAAAAGCTAGAGTAGTTATATCTGAAAGAAGAGCTCTAGTAGGAGTTACCATCCCTAATTCTGCTGAAGGAAAAATGACAAGTGACTTAAAGAAACAAGTAGAGGATACTGTTAAAAAAACAGATAAAGAAATAGATACTGTAGCTGTATCTGCAGATGCAGACGTATATGATAGAATAACTAAAATAGCAGATGGTATTAAAGAAGGAAGAGGCATTCAAGAATTTGGTACTGAATTTAAAGAATTATTCAATAGAATAATTCCACAATAATAGGAAAGTGCCTAGCACTTTCCTTATATTGCGTTTTTATTTGTTTTTTCTTCAACTATAATTTCTTTTACCTCTTCTATCGGATCTATACTTGGATCTATTCTTACCTTTCCTCTAGTCTTATAAGTTGCAAAAGCATATGCTAGGCCACCTAGTGCAAACCATGTTATAATTATTCCCCATTCATAAGGCCATATAAGTCCTGATGGAAATCCTGGAAGATACATCAAAAGCATACCTAAAGATAAAACAACAGCCATAGTACCTACAAATTTAGCTCCCTTTACTTTATATGGTCTAGGCATATCTGGTTCTTTTTTTCTTAAAACTAAGAATGATATAGCTACTGTTAAATATGATATTACTATAGTAAACCCTCCTGAATTACTAAGCCATACTAACATATTTCTTCCAAGTAAAGGTGCAAAGGTTGATATAACACCTATTAATATTATAGCATTTGTAGGAGTTTTGTATTTCGGATGAAGTTTAGCTAAAAAGTGCGGAAGCATATCAGATTCTGCCATAGAATATATTGCTCTACTTCCTCCCATAAAGAAAGAATTCCAACTAGTTAAAATACCACCTATTCCTGCTAATATCAATACTTTTGATGCCAATGGACTATTGCCGAAAACCTTTTGCATAGCATCTGCAGCTACTAAATTTGATGCAGCTACTTCACTGGCATTTAAAGCTCTAGATGTACTATAAATTATCATTGCATACCAAACTATTGCCATTATTACTGATAAAACTATTATTTTGCCTATTTTTTTAAAAGGTACATTTATCTCTTCTGCAGCTTGTGGTAATACATCAAATCCCACATACATAAAAGGGGTCATTACTGCTACAGATAAGATACCTTTTCCTCCATTTACGAAGCTAGGTTGAATATTTTGTATATTTCCATTAAACATACTTCCAGCGAATAAAGAAATTCCTACACAAGCGATCATAAGTGTTACTATACCTTGCATAACTGCTGCTGGTTTTACTCCAAAATAATTTATTATTGTTATAATTATTGAACTTATAGAACCGATTATTACCCAAGAAGCATATACATCATAACCTGCAACGGTATACATATACCCTTTTAAATAAGAAGATGAGAAAAGATATTCTAACACTGTTGGAAATGCTACTGCCTCAAAGGCAACTACTGAAACATAACCTAGAACTATGGCCCAAGTACATATAAAAGATGGGTTTCTTCCTAATGCTCTATAACTAAAAACATGCTCTCCTCCACATTTAGGCATAGCAGCTGTGAGTTCTGCATAGGTAAGCCCTACGAAAAGTATCATTACTCCACCCATAGCAAAAGCTAATATAGCTCCTATACTACCAGCTTTTCCTATCCATTCACCAGTTAAAACAACCCAACCCCAACCAATCATAGCTCCAAAGGCTAATGCAATAATATCCTTTTTCGATAGGACTCTTTGAAAATTTTCATTACTACTGCCACTGACGGCACTTTCCTTAGACATAACGCAACCCCCTATTTTACCTCTGTAATTTTTTATTTAAATATGTTCTTAAATTATTATAAAAAATACAGATTACATAATTTATATAAAATTATTACCCCAAAATAATTTTTGCTTACATAATCTGTTTCATATTTAAATAAAAAATTAACTTTAGGCATTAGTTCCACCAACTCATATCATTTACATAAGTTGTTACTTTATTATAATATGAGTTTTCCAAATTTGTCAATAATATTTTGAATATTCATGAAATTTTATAAGTATTTATAAATTTTATAAAAATAGAATAGATTTAATTTTAACATCCGAAATATTAAAATTAAATCTATTCTAAGACAGCCTATTTAAATTTTAAAATAAAAACTACAATTTATTTTTAATATAAAATTATTTTCACACATAATCATAAAAATATATATTAAATTTATTTTTATTTGTTTTAGTTATAATATTTATAAATTAACTATACACTAACTTTTTTATTGGTATAATAATCCTCTTTATATTTAGTATGCTTAGATTCATTTGCAGCTTTTTTACTTGCAACTAAATAGAATATACCTCCAAGTAAAAACCATGTTAATATTATTCCCCATTCATAGGGCCAACTAAGTCCTGATGGTAAACCTGGCATAAACATTAAAAGCATTCCTACACATAAAACTATAGCCATAGTTCCTACAAATTTAGGATGTTTTACTTTATAAGGTCTTTCCATATTAGGTTCCTTTTTTCTTAATACTAAGAAAGATATAGATACAAGTAAATAGGATATTAATATACCAAATCCGCCTGCATTGCTAAGCCATACTAGCATCTTCTCTCCAAACAATGGTGCAATACTTGATACTAATCCTATTAATATTACAGCGTTAGTCGGTGTTTTATATTTAGGATGTATTTTAGCTAAAAATTTTGGTAACATTCCAGCTTCTGCCATAGAATATATTGCTCTACTTCCTCCCATAAAGAAGGAATTCCAACTAGTTAAAATACCTCCTATACCAGCTAGTATCAATATTTTTGATGCTACCACACTATTTCCGAACATCTTTTTCATGGCATCTGCAGCTACTAGGCTTGAACTATTTATTTCATTAGAATTTAATGCTACTGATGTACTATAAATTATCATAGCATACCAAACCACTGCCATGATTACTGATAAAATTATTATTTTCCCTATTTTTTTAAAAGGTACATTTATTTCTTCTGCTGCCTGTGGTATTACGTCAAAGCCTACATACATAAAAGGAGTCATTATAGCTACTGCTAAAATGCCCTTTCCTGAACCTCCTGTAACAAATGCAGGTGACATATTTTGTATACTTCCATTAAATAAGCTTCCTGTGAACAATGCAATTCCTACACAAGCAATCATAAGTGTTACTACACTTTGCATAAAAGCTGCTGGTTTTGCTCCAAAATAATTTACTATTGTTATTATTATGGCACTTATAGAACCTATTAATGCCCAAGAAGCATAAATATCATACCCTGCGATTGTATACATATAACCTTTCAAATAAGAAACAGAAAATAAATTTTCTAATACTGAAGGGAATGCAACCGCTTCAAAGGCTACAACGGAAATATATCCTAAAATCATTCCCCAAGTACATATAAAAGCTGCTTTTTTGCCTAATGCTCTATAACTAAATACCAAATCTCCCCCACACTTTGGCATAGCTGATGTAAGTTCTGCATAGGTTAGCCCTACAAATAATACTACGATTCCGCCTATTACAAAGGCCAATATAGCGCCCATGCTTCCTGCTTTCTGTATCCATTCACCTGTTAATACAACCCAACCCCAGCCAATCATAGCTCCAAAGGCTAAGGCCATAATATCCTTTTTCGATAGAACCCTTTCAAAATTTTGATCACTGCTACTGACGTCATTTTCCCTAGACATAATGATCCCCCTTTAATTTATAGTTAATTTTTTAATATTTTAATAATAAGATTATTTAACAATATTATAAGGTATAAGTTACAACTTGCAACTTAACCATTAGTGATGTTGTTACTTCATTATAATGTTTTCAATAGTAAACTGTCAACAAATTTTCCAATATTTAATATTTAAGTTATTTTAAACTATAAAAACTTTACTTTTGTTAATAAATTTGCTTAAATTTTACTAGTTCCTAGGTTATAAAAATTTATTCATTTATCCATTTCTGAATATATATACATATTTTCTTAAACTTATAAATAAATTTCTTAATAAACCTCTGTTTATACTAAAAAACCTTATTGCCTAATAATAAAAATAGCCTTTGAAATCTAATTTATAGAATTTTACAATCTATAAATTTAATTTTAAATAAATAAGAGCTATGAAATTTAGGTTTTTCCCCATTAATTTCATAGCTTTTATTAGCTTATTTTTATTTCTCAATTAATAAAAAATATTTAATTTTAATATAACAACACTCTCTTTTATTTCTAAATGGCCTTTATAAAAATTTATTCCTATATTTTATGAGAATTGTTTTAACTTTACTGTCAATCCCTAAGAGTAGCTACTATTCTATTGGTATTTTCAATCATAGAAAACACTTTTTCTATACTTCTAACAACTATGTCTGATTGAGCTATTAGTTTTCCTGCACAGCCTTCCTCACCTATTACAGCTATAGAAAGAATAGCTGCCTTAAACATTTCTATATCATTCATCCCATTACCTATTACCATAGTTTCCTCTGATCCTAATTTTTCTACAAAGGATTTTTTATGAAAAGTAGCATTACCTTTAGGAAAAGTTTCTACACTTACTGGTAAACCTTCACATTGCTTTTTCACATTTCCATAAGTATCTGCAGTTATTATGTATACCTTTAATTTTTCACTTATTTTTTTTAAGTTTTCTTTTGTTTGAGAGACCATAATTCCATCCGCTGCTACTGTTCCATTATAATCAAAAACAATATTTTTAATATTAAGGTTATCTCTACCTGGAATTTCTACAAAAATCATTCTATACCTACTTTCTTTCATATCTAATGTACTGTACCACAAGATACTGTATTTATAATTGTATAATTTGAAATTAAATTGTGTAAATAAACATTTAAACTTTACATAAGCTTTATATTTATTTAATACTAAATGAATACTTGTATTATTAAATAATTCCAATATTTACGTGATATTTTCTTATATTATAGATTATCCATAAATTCCACTTATATAGTTTTTGGTTTCCTCATTTATAGGACTGTTAAATACTTTCTCTGTTTCCCCACTTTCTATTACTTCTCCATTTAACATAAAAATGGTATTATCCGAAATCCTCTTGGCCTGGGCTAAATTATGAGTAACTATTAATATAGTATATTTTTTCTTTAGTTCTAATAAAAGTTTTTCTATTATAGCCGTATTTTTTATATCTAGGGCAGAACAAGGCTCGTCCATTAAAAGTATTTCTGGTTCTGGAAGTAAAGCCCTTCCTATACATAATCTTTGTTGTTGTCCTCCTGATAATTTTAAAGCAGACATATTTAAATTATCCCGTACTTCATCATATAAACCCACTAATTTTAATTTTTCTTCTATTGTCTTTTTTACTTCAGATTTATCTTTTATTCCATAATACTTTAAAACATAATTAAAATTTTTGTATATAGAAAAAGGGAAGGGCGCTGGACTTTGAAATACACAACCAATTTTTCTCCTTAAAAGCTCTAAAGGAATACTTTCTGTGTCCTTTCCATTAAAGTAAATCTCACCTTCTATTTTAAAATTTATCGCTTCTTTTATTATGCCATTTAAAGTCTTAAGCAATGTAGACTTACCACAACCAGAAGGGCCTATTATAGCCGTTACCTTATTTTTTTCTATATTTAAATTCAAATTTTTTAATATATGATTTTTGTCTAAATACACATTTAAATTATTTGTCTCTACTATATTCAATTTACACCCTCCTTCTTCTTACAATTAGCATAGATAAAAAATTTAAAATTATTAATATGCTCATTAAAACAAAAGCTGTTCCATAGGCATTTTCCATGGATATACCTTGACTTATTAGTATATAAAGATGATAAGATAATGCCATAACTGGTGACATTATAGAATCCGGTGTTGGTGCTGAAATTACAGCGGAGGTTAACATAATAGGTGCTGTTGCCCCCATAGCAAATCCACCAGATAACATTATTCCAGATACTATCTCTTCTATGCACTGAGGTAATATTATCCTAAAAAAAGTATAGGTCTTATCTATACCTAAAGAATAAGAGGATACTATTAATTTTTTATCTACTTCCTCTATAGCCTTTTCCGTAACCACTTCTATATATGGGAAAATCATTATAGACAAAGTTATAGCTCCTGCTAAAAGAGATACTCCTAAATCTAAAAAGAATACCAAAAATGAATATCCAAACAAGCCTAAAACTATGGATGGAATCCCGGATATGGAATGTATTATTATATGTATTATGCCGTCTATTTTTTTATTTTTATTGTATAAAGTAAGATAAACCGCCGTAGCTATACCTAGTATTGATGCGGTTATAGAGCTTATAAACATAAGTAATAGACTTCCTACTATAGCTGGAAATATTCCTCCTTCTTTCCCGAGAGGCATACCCTTTGGGTTATTTAATAAGAAATCTTTGTTTATAGTATGTATACCATTTTTAATCACATAAGCTATTATAAAAAAAACTATAAATACTACTAAAAAAGTGCTTAAAAAGTACCAAAGTAACAATAAAATATCTTTTAAGGATTTTTTCATACAAGTCACCTTTTCTACAAAATTTTCAAATAAAATTATTGTTGTATATTTTTCTTTAGCATATAAAATATAGAATTTATAATAAAGAGCATTATCATAAGTATCAATCCTGATGCAAAAAGTCCATTATAATGCATACTATCTACCTGAGCTGAACCCATTTCTAAGGCTATTAAGGAAGGTATAGTTTCTCCTTTACCGAATAGTTTTGGCATTAATGGACTATTACCTATAACCATCATAACTGCCATAGTCTCACCCATGCCTCTCCCTACTGCTAAAATTATAGAAGCTAATATTGCCTTTTTAGATGCTGGAATTATTAAATTATTCATCATATACCATTTTGATATGCCTAGAGATTTGGAATAAATAAAATATTTATCATAAACTTTTATCATAGTATCAGTACAATTAGATATTATAAAGGGAAGTATCATAATGGCTAAAACTATGGCTGCACTTAAAATACATTCTCCGGATGAGACACCTAATCTTCTCTCAAAAAATTTTACAACTACAGAAAGTCCAATAAAGCCATATATTACAGATGGAATTCCTGACAACATATCTATTATAGGTTTTAATATATTTCTTAACCTTTTTGAAGCTATATTAGCTAAAAATATAGAAGTACCTATTGCTATAGGTAGAGCTATTATTACTGCTAAAAAAGTCACATATATGGTAGATACTATAAAGCTTAGTATAGATAAATTAGGCGTCTCTCCTGAGGGTTCCCATACACTTTTAGTTATAAAATCCATAAAGGATACATTTTGGAATATATTTAAGCTTTCTTTCAATATGAATATAAGTATCAAAGATAAAATTACTATAGATAGAAATGTAAAAAATTTTATTATGTAATAAAAAAGTCTATCCCAAAATTTATACAAAATTTTCACCTCCTCAATATATCCTATGGCATAAAATAAGCCTATTGTATTTCCTTTTTTATATACAGACCATACATAGAAATTATTTAAATAGGATAAGAAGTCCTAATCTATTTTAAAGTATATACATTAATCATAAGTTTAAAATAACTTATATACTTAACATACGTAAAATAAATAAGAACTCCTAAAAATGCCTAATTTAATTGTATTTTTTATTAAATTCACAATTAATTTTTAATTTATTTTATAGAAACAAAACCTGATTCATCAATTATTTTTAAACCTTCCTCAGATTTTAAGAAATCTACAAAAGTTTGTTCTACTCCTGTAAGTTTACCATCTTTTATAAGTAAAAGTGGTCTAGCTATCTTATATTTTCCACTAGCTATATTTTCTTTTGTTGGGGCTATATTATCAACTTCCATTGGTGTTAACTTACCCTTATTTTGATCTACAAGACCTACTGAAGCATATCCTATAGCATCTTTATTTTCTATAACCTTTTGAGTTAACGCTCCCATAGATGGTGCTTGTACAGCATCTTTGCTTACTTTTTTATCTCCCATAACAGCCTTTTGGAATACTTTTGCAGCTCCACCGCCTGCATCTCTAACTACAAGTACTATTTTATTAGCTGGAAGTGAAGGATCTACATCCTTCCAAGTTTTAGCTTCACCTGAGAATATTCTTTGAATTTCTCCTGAAGTAAGACCTTTTTTATTTTTTAATATTGGATTCTGTGGATTAACTGAAAGGGTTAATGCATCATATCCTAGTTTTATTTCATTGTATTCTTTCATTTTAGCTTTTTCATCTTTACTAACTTCTCTAGATATTAAACCAAAATTAGCTGTTTTTTCTAAAGCAGCCTTTACTCCTGCTCCAGAACCTCCTGAAGATACTGCTAACTCTATATTTTCATCTGGAAGTTTATCATTCATTTTTTCCCATGTACCATGCTTAGATTTTAAGGTATCTCCTGCTTTAGAAACTACTGGAGCTAAAGTTGAAGAACCTATACACATTATTTTGCCTGATTCTTTTTTTGAAGATCCTTCATCACTATTAGAAGTCTGTTTACTTCCACAGGCAGTAAAAAGTAATGCAGATGTTAATAACACACTTAACATTACACCTAGCTTTTTTTTCATAAATATTCCTCCCTTATAATAGTAACTATTAAGTCAATATATGTTAAGCCTAATGTCTCACATAGTATTTTATCATAATATTTACAACATTAGTTATATTATTACAAAATACCACATAAATTTTATTTATACTAATTGCTGTATCTATTTGTTTTATTTATATGTTCTTTATGTATTTACTTGATAAACATATATTTTATTTTACAAATAATTTTAAAATAAAAAACTCACTGATAGAATAAATAAAAAAGTTCAAATAAAATTTTAACTTGAATATATTTTAAAAGGCTTTGATAATATAAACTTACCTAAAAAATTTATCTAAATAAAAAGATATAGAATAAATAGTCTTATAAACTATAAATTCTATATCTATATTGTTTTATTTAAAATATTTAAATATTAACGATTTAAATTTAATACACCTTAAATCTCATTACAACTGGTTCTTTTATTTCCTGTCCTTTAATATCTTTAATAGGTTTACTAACAACTAAATAATACAATCCACCTCTTTTATATAAAGTTTTTTTAGCTATTACTATGTTTTTACCCTCATTAACATTTACATCTATATCTGTTACTTTATTAAAGGAACTATCCATTACATAAACTTGATCTTTTAAATTCTCTGGATTTACAGCTCTATTAAAACTAATCTTCCAAATCTTATTTTGTGGAACTTCTTTAGCTTGTCCCCAGTCTTTATAGGAAGAGAAAACTTGATTAAACTTTTCTTTATCTTCTACTTCATAGGTTACTTGTTCTAATTTCATCTTATCATCTTTAGAAAGATCCTCATTATGATATGTTAAGTACCCATTTGAATAATGTAAATTTTCTACATGGTTGTCCAAAATTTGTTCTAATTTTGTACCATCATTTTTTACTTTATATAAAGTTCCTCCATCTGAATAATTACTAAAATATATATAATCATTGTAGTAAACTAAATTTACAGCTCTATCCTCTGTAAGCATTTGATTATTACTTCCATCTATCTTCATCTTATAAAGATTATAATCATCTTCATTGTTACTATAATAAATATAATCTAAATCTTTAACTACATAGTCTGCTTTGTGTAAATACTTAAAAGAATTGTCATTACAAGCAGGGAAATCAGCTTTCACCCAGTAATGATCCTTTGCAATATCTTCATCTGACATATTAAAATATTTATAACGAACATAGCCGCTATCTGGCACCGGATCATTCCAAGTAGCATCTACTTGATAGTTTTTACCATTTATTCTTACTATATTCCAAGCATGACTAACACCATTACCATTTCCGGTTACCCTTATAGTATAAACCCCTACTTTATTTAATAGGAGCTGCATAGCTTTGGCATAACCATCACATACAGCGAAGTTATTTACAAGGCATCCATAGGAAGTAAAAATTAACTCTGAGCTAATATTCCCATTTAAAGCCTCTTCATCATATTTAGTATTTAAAACTATATAATCATGAATAGCCATTTCTTTTTCAAGTTCAGACATATCTGCGGTTACCACATTATTTGTTATAGATTGTACTTTACTATTTAATTCTTGTTTCATAGTATTTATTGTTTCTTTACTCTCTCTATATCCTAATTCTAGTATACCATTACTCCAAAAGGAACATTTCTCATAATCAAAATAAAATATTTCTGGATGATCATCTAAAACTTTTTCTAAAACCTTAAAAACTTCATCAGCATTTTTGGAATAAGTAGATGTATCAACCTTATCTTTTAAGTTTACAAGCCCATTTAATATACTATCATAAAGATACTTATTATATGTTACCGTTGTAGAATAGGAACGTTTTTCCAGATCCGGTGCTGGATATTTCTTTATATTATCCGCTGCTAAAACATTGCTAACATTTAGGGAAAATATAAGAATAATTAAATATAAAATTTGTCTTGTTTTTTTCATAAACCTACCCTCACTTAATTATATAAAACCTAAATTTTAGATTTTGTATAGTAATCTTTTATTTAACTTTTATTAAATTTACAATAAAATATATTTTTATTTAAATAACTTCTTATTTTATATGTTAATTATCGACTATTTTTTATTTTTTTTAATATAGTATATTAGTAAATATTTTTTATTTTTGATATAATAATATTTGAAAATTTATCCGATGACTACCCGCTCTAATACTCTCATCTTTTTAAAAGTGAAAGTAAAGAGCGGGTACCGTCCCTGGATAACGATTTCTAATCTTTAGTGGGAGTAAAAACTCCCTCTGAAGCTAAGAACTCTGTTTATATTGAAGGAGGTAATAAAAATAAAAAGCAAAAGAATTGTAGCTATGGATTTATTAAGAGCTTTATCTACCATAGCAGTTATATTGATTCATATAACAGGCACTATATTATATAATAGCAATAATAAAAGTTTAACTTATAATTTTTCTCTTGTTTTAAACCAGTTAACAAGATTTTCAGTACCTGCTTTTATATTTTTATCTGGGTTTGGCCTAGCCTTAAGCTATAAAAAAGAAAGTAAATATCTATATTACCTAATCCATAGACTAAAAAAAATAATACCAGATTATTTAGTTTGGTGCATTATATATATTTTTTTAATAGAAAATCCAAACTTAACTTATAATGATAAAATACATAGTATCTTTGATGGAACGCTATACTATCACTTTTATTTTGTTCCTATAATAATTATATTATATTTAATATTTCCTATATTTTATAAATTTTTTAAAACTAAATTCGCATTATTTATTACCTTTTTTCTCAATATGGGAATATATATATTGCTTAGGTATCCTAATATACCTAAAAACGTTAGTGAAAAACTAACTAGAGAAAGTACAATTAATTGGATATTCTATTTTGTACTAGGAGTTTATCTTTGTACTAATTATAATAAAATACATATTTTTATAAAAAAACATAAAAATAAACTATTAATTCTACTATTAATAACTACATATATATTATTAAAAGATACATATTCATGTTTAAAAATAAATAGCAACTTAGATTATGGGACAACCTTTATAAGACCATCTGTTATGTTGTTTAGCATATTCTTTATACTATACATAATGAGTTTTTCTATTAATAACACAACTTCACAAAAAATACTTTATGTCATATCAAAGCATTCCTACACAGTATATTTATCTCATCCATTACTACTTTATTGGCTGAAAAAATATTATACACAAAATAAATATATAATAGGAAGCTACAAGTTCTTTATAATTAGTTTTTCTATTTGTTTTATTGGAGGTTTACTAATATCAATATTAATAAATAAATTTAAAAAATTATTATAAAACAAAGGCAGATACAAAAATTGTATCTGCCTATTAAAGTTGCCTTGTTTACAAGTATTTTATTTTCTGTAACTTACAAATTGACTTGTATCTATATTTTCATATGAATATTTTGTAGCTGTACATTTTGCATATTCATCATTTTCATACATTCCTCTTTTATGATCTAGATTAAAAGTGCTATCAGGAATATTAAAATAAGTATGGTTAACTTCATCTAATGAATTATTAGATCCATTTTTATTAAAAATAGGTTCATCCCATGTAACATCTAAATTGTACCATTCATCTTCTAATTTAACTATATTCCAAGAATGTCCATCTCCACCTACAGAATCATGTACAGAAATTCCTGTAACATATTTGCATTCTATTCCTGCTGCTTTTAGCAATTCATACATAGCCTTTGAATAACCTTCAGAAGTACCAATCCCTTTTACTAAAACACCATAAGCATTACAATCATCTGGTAAAATAATTTTATTATTGTGATTATACATGTTATATTCTGTATTTTTAACTATATAATCATGTAAAACTAATTCTTTTTCTACATCAGACATACCTTCCTTTATAACATTGTTTATAATTTCTTGTACCTTAGCTTTAACTGCTGCTTTTTCCATATCTATAGTAACTTTATCTAATTTATAAGTAATACTAACATCTACCTCTCCTTCAAAAATGTCAGAGCCACCTTGATTATCTTTAAGTTTAGTCTTAATTTCAGGACATCCATAATCAACTTCTGGATATCTTGAAGGCATTGAGTATAAAAACATTAATGATTCTATTACTCTTAATTCTTCATAATCTCCTTGTAACTTTATAGATACACTAGGTTCGACTCTTTCTAAAACATCTCTTATTATGTCACAAAATTCCTGTGTATTATTAGCTACTAGCTTTTCTAAAGCTTTAACTTTTATATTAAATTCTTTATTCTTTTTTACAGTTCCTCTCTTTACTACAGCCGTTAAAGTTATATTTTCATCTTTATTTGTTCTTTTAGCTATACCTGTATTTGAAAGAATATCATTATTACTTGATCTCCATTCTATATCTACCTTATTTTTCTCATCTCTTGTAGGTAATTTTATATTATCAACTACAGAATTAAGATTACCTTCTAATTTTAAATCTTTTAGTGAAATATCCACAAGTTCTTCATCTGTGAATTTTTTAGCTTTAACAGTTACAACAAAGTCCTTTGTGTCCTTAGCTTCACCCTTTGACAAAGTAGCTGTTAAAGTTATTACAGCATCGCCTTCTGTTGCCTTTGGTCTTGTAACCTTACCTGTGTTATTCACTATATTTACATTAGTAGATTTCCAGGCTATCTCTACCCCATTTTCTGCCTTGATAGGTAAATCTAAATCTCCTATTACATTATTTAAATCTCCTAAGATCAATTTAGCTTTCTCTTTTTGAACTAAATTAGCATCAATTATTTTAGTTTCTTCTTTATTATCTATATTGTCTACATTTACTTTAAAGAAATCAGATACAGATTTTTCACCATCACTAGCAACAATAGTTATTTTAACTTGACCTTTGAATTGTTCCTTTGTCTTTATAGTTATATTACTATCCTTAACAGTCACACCTATTTTATCTTTATTTTCTCCATCCACTATTGTAGTATAAGTTAACTCATCTCCATCAGGATCTACAAAGGCCGCATCAGATTGATAGCCATCATTATTTAAATCCTTAAGATTAATCGTAATCTCTGATTTATCTTTATTTATATTGTATGAGCTCTTATTTAAAGTTCCCGTTGCTATAGGAGCTTTATTTTCTGGTTTTGGTTCAACATCCGGTTTTGAATCCGGCTTTTTCTCTATATATTTATTTATATTCTCTGTTACACTTTCTGGTATAACAGATTTTCCCCCAACTGCATTTATTTCTGTTGTTCCTTTAATATTATCTTTTATATATTTTAAAGCCTTTTCTGTATCCTTTGAATCTTTAGTATCAGTTAAAATTAATGGTGCATTAAATTTTCCTGCTAGCACAGAGGCTACTAAAGCGTCTGCATAGCCTTTCCCTGTAGAATTGGCTATGTATAAATGTGTATCAGATTTAACATTAAATTCTTTTAATATTTTTAAGTTTGTTTCAAATCTATTTGCACCACCATCAACTCTTCTACTAGCTCCAAGACTATTGTAAATTTTATCAGATACAACATTCCTAGTTCCTATTACTGTAGCTTTTGAATTATGCTTTTGTATAAATTCTGTAGCAGTTTTCCCATTATCTTTAGATACTATCAAAAGTATTTGTCCATTAGCTGCTGCAATTGGAGCTGCTGATAAAGCATCAGAAAAACCATCTTTCCCGTTTACTACCATAACCTCGCTAGTATCTACTCCTAATTTGACCATCTCTTCAGCTACATTTAAATTAGTTTCAAATCTATCCCTACCTTTTAATTCTATTAATTTATAATTATCTTTAAGGCCATTTCTTATTTTAGAAGATATGGATGCCTCTCCACCTATAACATAAATATTTTTAGCTTTTAATTTTCCTATAGTTTGTCTTGCATTATCATTTAAATTATTAGGGTTAGTTAAAATTATTGGTGCATTTAATCTTTTAGCAAGCACAGAAGCACTTAAAGCATCTGCATATCCTTCACCAGATACAAGTACAATATTATCAGACTTTGTCCAATTAAAAGTAGCTAACTTAGCAGCCGTTTCATATCTATTATTTCCCTCAAATCTCTTTACTTGTCCATCATAAGCTTTTACATTACCACCAACAATATTAGTTTGCAAAACTAAAGCTAGAATGGTTGAACTAGCTAAAGCTCTTTTAAATTTTTTCATATATAGCCCTCCCCGTATAGTTAACTACAAAAATTTATAAAATGACATCCATAAGTTAACATTTTGTGAATTTATTATTAATTATATCATATTCTCACTTGTTATTATATTGAAAATTTATTATAAAATATGTATAAATGCAATTTATATATATTTTTTCCAAACCATATTCTTATAGCAAAGCCATTATAAATTCTATTTACCTAATAAATTCTTAAAAATGTATGAATTTCATTATATTCCTTTATATTTATTTTAAAAACCTATATAATATATTATGTAATTAATATTAATTAAACTAGATGGAGGAAATAGCATGAATAAAGGAAAGAGTAAATTTATTATCTTAGGGATAATTGTAATATTGGTAGGAATATTATCTTATACTTATTATCAAAAGAAACAAAGCTTTGTAAATACACCTTTAGAGCCAATATATAAAATAGTAAAAATACAAAACTTTAAAGAAGGAACCTATGAAGAATACAAAGAATTATTTGCAAATCCTAATAAAGTTATCACTAAAGAACAATTTGAAGCTTATAGAAATTCTAATAAAAGTAAAGATATGTTTAAATATGATGGTAGTTCTATAAAAGGAATAATGAAGCATATGAAATCAGAAGAAAAAGACAAAGATTTATATAAAGTATACTACTTAAAAAATGTTAATGATGATAATGAAAAGAAAGACGCAAATTATTGGATGGTAGTAAAAGAAAATAATAAATGGGTAATTAAAAATTAATTATCATAAAAACTATAAACAAATATACCGTTGAATAAATTATCTTATTCAACGGTATATTTATTTTTTAATAACTTTATTGATAGGACCAAAGAGTTAAATTATCATAAAAATATATTTTTCCTGTTATAGGATCCTCGTTCAATCTAGTTGGATCTGTCAAATTATTTTTGAGAACTATAGCATTCAATGTATTTCTATCTATCTTCCAAAAACCTCTATTAGTTAATCCGTATAAGTTTCCATCCACAGAAGCACATATTTCTCTATACCAAAAATTAGTGACCTTTTTTAAAACTTTACCAGTATTAGCATCCATACTTATTAAAGTTCCATTATTTGTTACACAATAAACTTTATCATCTAAATAGGCTACAGAAGCAACTCTTTTACTACCTGCTTCAGGAATTATATCAAATAGCTTACTTTGAGTTATTACATCATACTTTACCAAATGAGCATTTTCATTTAGCGTTTGTGAACCATAATTATAAATGGAAGAACTTCCTAAATAAGCAACACTAGGTTTGTTTGTATCATAAGCCATGCTATGAATATACTGATTAGGAACCACATTGTTTCTTATATAAAATTCTCCATTATTTTTATTATACGTAGTAACTGTACCACCATAATTTCCTGGTGACGGTTCAGATAACACTGTCACTGTACCTAACTTAGGGTTTGATATCATTTTAGATGGTCTATTTTGATTATATCCTGTTGGTATTTGTTTTAAAAAGTAATTTTCATCAGTAAAATTCACTGAATCTGGATCATCTATAGCAGATTTATCATATCTCCACAATTTAGCATCAGCATAATTTCCTGTATATAATGAATCATTCAAAATACTTATAGATTTAACTTCACCTCGTACTTCTTTAAATATAGAGGTTTTACTATTAACATCATAAACAGAAAGCATTTTTCCACCAAAATATATCTTATCATTATACGGATACATATATACTGGTTTTGCCGCTGTACCTTTTAACCTCTTAGATGATAAATGAATTTTTTTAGGATTTGCCCCATTTAATTCATTTTCTATATAGTATCCATCTTGATTTATACTTGCTATATAGCTGTTATTTACTACACCAGAAGAAGTTATACCTCCACCATTATATTGTAAACACATTAATTTATCATTAACTTTATCATAATGAAATATATACCCATCTGGTCCCTTAAATGTTATAAAGTTATCATTAAATTCTGGATAATAATCATAATACTTATTACTTATTGTATTCATTCTTTCTGTAAATTTATTAGTTTTAAGATCATATGAAAGAACTGTAAATGAAGGATATAATACTACAAATAGTTTAGAATCCTCAACCTTTAGATAATTTACAAATTGTCCACTATATTTAGATGGCAATATATTGTTCTTTGCTTTTGTTTTTTCGTCATACTGGATTAGGCCTGCTTTTGAACCAATACCTGCATATACTTTACCATTATAATATTCGATAGATTTTCCATATTGCTCATTGGAAAAGGAACCTAAATCCTCTAATTTATTTTCTTTTATATAATACTTATAAATACGACTTCTAGGAGAAGTTGAAAGGTAAATCCTATTTCCATAAGCTTTGATATCCCAAATATAGTTATCACTTTTTACATCTGTAAGTTTATCTAATGTTTCAGTTTTTATATTATATCTATATAAGGTTGCGCTATTATAAGTTCCAAAATAAACAAAATCTCCATCTGACACCATAGATATTATTCCTTCAGAATTAGGAATAGAAATCATTTTTTCTAACTCTTTTGTAATAGTATTAAAAGCAAAAAAATTACAACTTCCTCCACCCATTACAATAGTTCCACCATATAAAACTGGTTCATTTTTTTTATTATGATACATAATGCCTTTATTGATCTGAAATCCCTGTTCTATAGCCCCAAAATTTGTGAATATACCTTTCTTAGTAAAATCTGTTTTTGTAGATTGTGATGCAGTAGTAAATTTTATCATATAACCATTTTTCATTTCTTCACCTTTTTGGGATTTAATCTGAGGATTCACTTGTAAGATATAGGATTCACTATACTTGTATCCACCTACAGGTGCCTTTACAATAATTGATTTTTTATCCTGTGCTATTTCTAATTTGGTAGAAACTTTATTTCCTTTAGAATCCTGTACAATTATACTATTCTCTTTCACTGAATCCGTATAAATTTCTCTATTAAATTTTATACTCCAGTTCTTTGTAATCGCTACATTATTATACTCTTTTAATGTTTTATAATCTGATTGGGCCTTTATGTTATCATTAAAATTACACAAAATAACCATAAAACATAATGTCAAGAAAAAGTATGTAACTATTTTTTTCATTTTCTCCCCCCTGTTAAACGTTTTAAAAACTTTCTATTATTTAGTTGAATTTTAAATATTTTTGTGTCTTAAAATAATTCTACTATTTTATTTGTAAATTTAATAGTTATTTATTAATTTTACAATATATTTTCATAAATTTTATTATTATTTTATATAACATAAATCTAGCATATATGCTAAAAAACTATTATATTTCCCTGGTAATATGATTGTTTTATAATTTTTGTCAAACTAAAATATAAAGAGAATCGTCATTTCTGATGATTCTCTTTATATTCTATTATTTGCTAAATTTCATGGCTGATACCTTTATATTATTTTTTTGTGTACCTAAATTTACTTCTATTGGTTGTATTTCTTTTATAGATTCTACACCTATAACGATTACTTTATGATATTGTGAATCTGGAAACCATTGATTGGAATTATTAGGGTCAAAGCTTTTTGTGAAAATATGAACTTTACCATCACTATTATATGACTTATTATCCTTAAATGCCTCTCCATTCACCTTTGTTACATCATTTAATAAGGTTATAGATGTTATTTTATTATTTGCAAAAGAAAAACGATCTATGGCTATCATATTAGTTTCTTCTGAAAAAATAGCTGATACTAATTGATTATCTGCAAAAGCATGATTTCCTATTTTCTTTAAAGTTCCTGGAAAATCTACATACTTTAATTTATTTTTAGAAAAAGCATAAGCATCAATTTCCTTTACTCCTTCTGAAATATATAATGTATTTATTTGATTTTCTTCAAAAGCATTTGTACCAATTACTAATCCGTTTAAACCTTTAGGAATTGCTAAGCTAGTTAATCCATTCTTGGCAAATGCATAATTTTTAACCTTAGTTATAGCTTCGCCTTTATCATTTACCTTAGGTAAAATCAAATCCTTATTAGTTTTTAATTTTTCTTCTCCTTTGTCAGAGAAACCAGCTAAAGTTGTTCCTTCAAAATTAAAGTCTTCTACTTCCCATTTACTATCTTGTATATTCTCGAAATCTTCTTTTACTATTATTTTTCCTTGAACTTCTAATGTTATTTCTGGTTCTGATTGAGATATACCCTGTGGAAGTTTAAATGTTCCTATAGCATTATATTCTCCTGACACATTTCCATTATAACTTTTAATTGTCCAATTTAATTTCACTTCATGATTTTCACCATTTGAATCAACTATATAAGTACTTTTAGATAATTTATCCATTGCTACATTTTGTTCTGTTCCAAAGTCCACTACTACTGGTGCTACCTCACCTATTGATTTAATCATTATCTTGTCTACTGAATCTTTTTTCTTACATTCACCACTAAGCTCATTTTCCTTATGATTTAAATCAACTTTTCTTGCATCTGTATTTTCTAATTCATATTCATTATCTTCATATTTAGGAGTTATTTCTACAGCTTTATCACCTATATGAAGATATTTTTCTTCCCCTTCTTTTTTTCCAATCTTCCATATATCTTCTTCTTTTAAAACCTTATTTTCAAATACATACTTAATAGTTAGTTTTGCTGGATCAATTACTTGATACTTAGATTCTTTCAAATTATTTGGATTATTATAATTATCTGTAAATAAATGAACTACACCATCATACCCTAAATTTTTATGGAAAGCGTTTGGTGCTAGCTCTTTAACGCTCTTTGGAATATTTACATCCTTTAAATGATTTAGTGAAAAGGCATATTCATCTATCTTTTCAACCCCATCTTCAATAGTAATAGAAGTCAAGAAAGTATCATGCCATGTATTTTGAAATGCACTTACTCCTATTTTCTTAACATTACCAGGTATTTTTACTGATGATATCTTATTTCTTGCAAATGCTTTTTTACCTAACTCCGTAACACTTGTAGGAATATTTATTGATTTTAAATTATTATTGTTAAATCCAGATAAATACTTTAAAGTATTCGGCAATGTTACTTGAGCTAATTTATTATCACTAAAAGCCATATCCTCTATTCTAGTAACTCCTTCTGGTATAGTTACACTAACTAAATTATTATAACCAAAAGCTACTGGTATTGTTTTTAACTCCTTAGAAAGTTTTAAATCTGCTATATCATTTAGAGTAAATGCTCCATTTCCTAATTCTGTAACACTATCTGGTATAGTCAAAGTTTTTAATTTATTATTATTAAAAGCTAAACCTTTTATGGTAGTTACACTTTCAGGAATATCAATATCTGTTAGGCAATTATTACGAAAGGCTTCTTTTCCTATTATTTTAACAGTATCTGGTATAATAACAGAATTTATTCCTATTTTAGGATCTTGTTTAGCTTTATCTTTATCTTTAAAACTTTCATTAGAATCGCCTTTTATTTCAAATTCACTACAAAAGGCTTCATCTGCTATTTCATTTATTTTTTCTCCAAACTGGTTTGTCTTAGGTAAGATCAAATTCTTATTTTTTTTAAATTTTTCTTTTCCGCTTTCAGCAAAGCCAGTTATAGCTGTCCCCTTAAAAGTAAAGTCCTTTACTTCCCATTCTTTATTCTCTACACCTTTAGGCGCTACTGTCACTTTTAAAGTTACTTTTAAATCAGTTTCTGGATTTGATTGAAGTACTCCTTCTGGTAATTTAAAAATTCCTGTAGCAGTATAATCTGCTGCAATGTTTCCATTATATTGTAGAATTGACCAGTTTATATCTATATTATGTTCTTTATCTTTAGAATCCACTATTGTAATCTTCTTAGGTAGTTTTGCTTTTACATTAGCCTCAGTAGTTCCAAAATCCACATCTATATTTTTTATTCCTAATGGTTTTATTTGTTTTATAGTAGTATTAGAACTTTCTTTATTTAAAGTTCCTATGGCATTATTAATACTTTCCACCACTTTATTTACTTCCTCTAAAGTAGCATTAGGTTTGTCATTTAATTTATTTCCCTCTTCAATAGCTTCTTTTAATACCTTTACTTTATCTGCTTCTTTACCCTCTGTTTTTATACTTTCTGCTCTTTTAATGGTTTCTATTAGCTTAGAATAAATTAATTTAATGTTTTTATTGTTAGCAAAGGCATCTATTCCAATATCTTTCACATTTGATGGAATATTTACTATTTTTAATTGATTGCCACTAAATGCCTTATTCCTGATAAATTCTACAGTTGATGGAATAACTACAGATTCCAATTTATTCTGTGCAAACGCAGATAATGCTATTTCTGTAACTCCCTCTGATATTACCACAGAGCTTATTTCATTTTTAAAAAAAGCTGATGATGGTATAATAGTTAAACCTTTAGGAATCTTTACTGATGTTAGCTTATTACCCATAAAAGCTATATTTCCCATGTTTTTTAAAGATTCTGGTAGCTCAATGGATGTTAAATTATTCATGGCGAATGCTTTCATTTCTATACTTTCTACAGTTTGTGGTATATTTACAAATGTTAATTTTTTATTTGCAAAAGCTCCATTTCCAATAGTAGTAACCTTTTCTCCTTTAATTGTACGTGGAATAGTTATATCTATTTCAGCTCCAATATATTTAGTAATTCTACCATCTGAGAATTCAAAATTCTCTATACCAACTAAAGTTTCTATAGCATTATCAATTTTTTGAATTGATTCATTTACCTCATCCAAAGTAGCATTAGGTTTTTTATCTAAATTATTTCCTGCTTCAATAGCTTCTTTTAATAATTTTATCTTTTCTTCTGATTTACCCTCTGTTTTTATTTTTTCTCCATATTCAATAGCCTCTACTAATTTAGAATAAGTTAAATTAACATTTTCATTTTTAGCAAAAGCATCTTTTCCAATATTTTTTACACTAGATGGAATGGTTACAGATTTTAATTTATTACTACTAAAAGCAGTGCCTCCAATACTTTCTACAGTTGATGGAATAATTATAGTTTCTAGACTATTATCCATAAATGCAGCTCTTCCTATTGTTGTAACTCCCTCTGGAATTAATACAGAAGTTATTTGATTTTGAGAAAAAGCTCCTGTAGGTATATTAATTAAGTTTTTAGGAATCTTTACTGATGCTAGCTTATTATCCATAAAAGCTATATTCCCCATATCTTTTAAGGATTCAGGTAATTCAATTGATGTTAAATTATTCTTAGCAAATGCTTGCATTCCTATACTTTCTACAGTTTTTGGTATTTTCACAGATGTTAGGTTTTTATTTTTAAAGGCACTATCTTCAATGGCAGTAACTTTTTCTCCCCTAATTGTCTCTGGAATAACTATATCTGTTTCATTTCCTATATATTTAGTAATCTTACCATTAGAAAATTCAAAATCTGTTTTTTCATCAAACTTTATTCTTGCATCCTTTACAGTCTTTTCAACATCGCTAACCCTTTCTTCTAAAGCGGATTTTCCTGATGTTTTATTATTCAAAGAATTTATTGATGCTTTTGCTGTTTCTAATGCTTTTTCTGCATTAATTAAATTATCTTTTAATGCTAAATCCTTCTTAGCTGTTACTTCTGCCAAATAAATTTGCTTTTCTGCTACCAATAAAGCATTAAATATTTCTTTACCATCCGCTGACCAGGTAAGAATTTTATCCCCACCATTTGTTAGTACCTCCCCAGTAGTTGAGCTTTCTAAATAGCTTGAAATAGTTATTATATGTGGTTCATTTTTACCATTTAAATATTCATTTGGTAATACTATTGTAATAGAATCTGTTACTTTATCAGCATCATCAAGTCCTTTTATATTAGGTTTAATTTCTGTTCCTTTTGGAAGAGACATTTTATTTAATTTATAATTTGAAGTATTTAAGACGTTATTAGCCTCACCAGATACTGATATTGGCTTATTAAACTTAATGTATACGTAATCACGTTGTGCATCATCTTTTCCATTTGTTGTGTTAACATCTAAGTCTTCATCTACATCTGCAAAAGACCAAATTATCTCAAATTTATTTTTTTCAGGCTCAGTTGGTTTTGATGGCTTTGATGGTCTTGAAGGTTTTTCTGGGTTTTTTATGTTTTCTTCTTTAACAACTTCCTTAATTTTATTTACTACTTCTTGGGGTATAACAGAATCTCCCCCTACTAATCCAACCTCTGTTTTGTCATTTTTAATAGATTTTATATGATCTATTGCATTCTTAGTTTCTTGTGAATCTTTAGTATGAGTTAAGATTAATTGAGAAGCAGTTCTCCCTGCTAATGCTGAAGCCACTAAAGCATCTGCATAACCATCTCCTGTAGCATTAGCTACATATAGTTTATCTGTATTTAATTTAAAATATTTCATTATATTAAGATTTGTTTCAAATCTGTTGGCTCCACCTGTAACTCTTTCTTTTGCTCCTAATTTATCATAAACTGCCTTTGGAATCACTCCTTCTGTTCCTATTGCAGTTACCTTTGAATTATGTTTTTGTATAAATTTAGATGCTAAATCCGCTGTAGATGGATCTTTCCCTACTATTAATAAGATTTGCCCTTTAGCTGCTGCCACGGGTGCTGCTGATAAGGCATCTGAGAAACCATCTTTACCATTTACAACTAATATTTCATCAGCTTTGACATTATGCTCTTCTACTAAATAATTCGCTATAGCTAGGTTTGTTTCAAATCTATTTTTTCCTCCTAGCTCAGTTAAGGCATAACCTTCTTTTTTTAGATCATCTCTTATGGATTGTGATACAGATGCATTCCCACCTATAACATAAAGATTTTTTGCTTTTAAAGTTTTTAAGGTTTCCTTAGCACTTTTATGTAATTCTCCTGATTTTGTTAATATTATTGGTGCATTTAATTTCTTAGCTAAAACTGATGCACTTAATGAATCCGCATACCCCTCTCCTGAGGCTATTATTACATTTTCAGCCCCCTCTTTCCAGTTAGCTGTTGCTACATTGGCAGCTGTTTCATACCTATCCTTTCCTGGCACCTTATTAACATCCCCTGGTGCTGCCTTAACATTTCCTGATGGAAGCATTGTCAGCACTATACCTAGGGCTGTAGCGCTAGCTAACATTCTTGTTCCTTTCTTATTCATTATTTTACCCCCTTTAAAATATACAAAAATAACTAACATGTCGTTATCTCTTTTTTAATGAGATGCACATGTTAATTTTATTGGAAAAATATTCTCAATTCATGTCTAATTATAGCATATATTGTAATATTTACTACGTTTGCAATTTATTTTATTTTGTTATATATTAACAGTTAACTATAAGAAATGGTAATAGCTATTTATCTTCTTAAACTTAAGTTTATAACTAAATTTAATCATACCTATAAATAAAACTTATGTATTTATATTTAACTATAATAAACAATAATAGAGAGATATAACTTTAGGAGGTTTAATAATGGAAGCTGGAGTAAGAAATAAAATTATAGGAAAAGTAGATGAAATAAAAGCTGACAATGTTATGGCACAAATTAAAATGACTGTTGATGGATGAACTACTTCACCTGTAGTTACGTCTGTAATGACAAAAGAAAGTTTAGAAGATGCGGGATTTAAAGAAGGAGATAAAGTAGAAGCTTTAGTCAAAGCTATTAATGTAGTTTTTGTAAAACAATAAAGATTTATATTTGTTACCTTATTATCTATAATAAATGTTCATTACATGAACATAAAAGACTATTAAATGGATTATTCCATTTAATAGTCTTTTTACATGCTTTATTTTCTGTTTACTCTTTATTTTCATCAGCAGGTTTATCTGGTGCTTCTCGTTTTACATTTATAGTATAATCTAAATCATCTCTTCCTTCTACTGACACATAATACTCTCCTGATTTTAATTCTACTGGATCAAAATCCTTATTAATCTCAAAGCCATAAGACTTAAATCTCTGTATTGGATTATTGTCCTTATCGCATAAATAAATAGTCCACTTTCCATAGCTTTCATCGTGTTTAAAGTTGATTGTTATTTTTGAATCTGAATTTAAATTTATTTTATAATAATCTCTATCATCTCTTGATTGTATATTTCCTATATACTCTTTATTGCACTTTATATAATTAGCATCTTGTATATAATCATTTGGCTCTGACTCATAATTTTCACCTTCAACATTATAAACTAAATTTAGCTCATACTGTAAAGGTTCATCATTCCATTTTTCACACTCTATTTTTACAAAATAAGTTCCCTTAGGAAGTCTTAATTTATTACTATAAGAATTTATATCTTCTCCTCTACTAATAAATTCTGATATTGATTTATTATTTTCATCTAATAAACTAACCTTAAATCCATATCTACCATATTGATTATGTTTTAAATTTATTTTTAAATTTCCTTTTTCATTTAATGTGAATTTATAATAATCTACATCATTATAACTATGAATACTTCCTACAATACTTTTATTAGGTTCTATAGCATTTGCAGTTTTTAGATCATTATTAAATTCCTTTTCAAAGCCTTCTCCCTCTTGAGTATATTTTGCTTTGATTGTGTAAGTTCCGTTCATATTAAATGCATGTACCCTAACTATATATTTTCCTTTAGGCAATCTTATATCATTATAATTATCATGAACACTCTTATTTTTCTTCAAATAATTATAAGATTTTTTTATGATTTCATTATTCTTTTCATCTAAAACAATTAAATCAAAACGAGTAAAGTTGTTAAAATCATACTCTATATCTAGCTTACCCTCTTCTGGTAAATCAATATGGTAATCTTTAAGATAGGATCTATCCAATCTTTCTGCAACAACTTCTTTAGTATCTGATCTTGTTTCACCAGGCTTAAATGCTCCAAACAAATTACTTAGAGTAGATTCCTTTACTACTGCTTCTCCTCCAAATATTGTTACATTTTTAAAATTAGATTTATTAGTACTTACAAAAGATTTTGTACTTCTGTTTAAATCATCATTTATTAATATTATTGGAGATTTATTTTTACTAGCTAATACTGAACCAGATAAAGCATCTGCATATCCATCTCCTGATGTAATATATACTTCATCTAAGTTTATCTCGCCTCTAAAATGATCCAATATAGCTATATTAGTTTGAAATCTGTCCATTCCACTTAATCTAGTTGGATTTTTTAATGAGCTTTTTATATAATCACTAACTGTAGCAGGTCCTCCTAAAACATAGCTTTTATCATAAGAATTTTTCTTTAAAAACTCCATTGTATCATTTGTTAATTTGTCACTAGGTGTTAACAAAATAGGCATTTGTTTAGTAGCTGCTATAGGTGCCATAGCCAATGCATCAGCAAAGCCTAATCCATTTGTAACTACTACTCCGTTTTTTACTCCTATTTCTTTTGCAATTTTTAAACTAGTTTTATATCTGTCTTCACCATATATTCTATTAACCTTTATTCCTAGATTTTTTAATTCTGTTACTATATCTTCTGAAATTGAACCAGGGCCTCCAACTATTATTACCTTTTTAGTTTCCAATTTTTCTAACTGAGCTTTAGCATTATCATTCAATTTATTTTTGGCTGTTAAAATTATAGGTGCATTATATTTTTTAGCTAATGGAGCTGCACTTAAAGCATCTGCAAATCCCTCTCCACTTGCTAGAACAACATACTCTGATGTTTCCCATCCACCACTACATATAGAAGCTGAGGTTTCATATCGTCCTTTACCACATAACCTTTTAAAATTAATCTCATCATCAGCTTTTACCTTATTAGAATTAACAATAAAAATTAAAGTAATGGCTAATAAGGTAAAAAATACTTTGCTTTTTTCTTTAGATTTTACCATATTGTATACCCCCTAAATATTTCATATAATGGTTTACCATACTATATTACCATAATCATGGATAAAAATTTACCCAAGTATTGTGAATAAAGTGTAAATAAAACAATTATGGAAGTCATTCTGTTTTTTATACATAACTCTATCTCTACTTAAATTCTATTATTTAATTATTAGCCTAGAAGTACATGGCTAACATTCTTATAATAAAATACAAACAAAGATAAAAAAGACTATTGAATAGAATAATCCATTCAATAGTCTTTTGATATGACTATTTTATCTTTTCAGTCAGTGATATGATCTGACCATTTTATGAAGTTTATGAGAATTTGATATGCTTTGTTTTTAAAATGTATCCGTTCATCATATATCTTAAATACTAGAAGGATAGAATACTCTACCCTTCTCTATATTTTAAAAA
This sequence comes from Clostridium sp. CTA-1, assembly GCF_054768215.1. Lineage (NCBI taxonomy): Bacteria > Bacillati > Bacillota > Clostridia > Eubacteriales > Clostridiaceae > Clostridium > Clostridium sp. CTA-1. The sequence goes on along the minus strand of NZ_BAAAAP010000004.1, from coordinate 218,311 downwards.
TTTCTATCTGCATTTTGTTCACAAACCTCGGGAGTTTTTATGAACGTAGTAGTAAATTTAAAGCATAGAATCTTGCTTAAAGACTTGCTAAAGCTGCTTCTGCTTCTGTTAATTTTGTTGTATCTCCTACTAATGCTTTTTGGTCAGTTGTTAACGCATCATAGTGTGCTCTTGCAGTTTCTATTGCTGTTTTATTTTCTAATTTTACATCAGCTTTAGCTGGTAATGCAGCTATTTCTGCTTTTACTGGATCTGCTGCTGCTTTATCTGCTGCTGCTTTATCTGCTGCTTCAAGATCTTTTATAGCATTTTCAGCGTCTGTTAATTTTGCTATATCTCCTACTAATGTTTTTTGGGCAGTTGTTAATGCTTCATAGTGTGCTCTTGCATCTGTTATTGCTTTTTTATTTTCTAATTTCACATCAGCTTTAGCTGGTAATGCAGCTATTTCTGCTTTTACTGGATCTGCCGCTGCTTTATCTGCTACGCCTTGATCTGCCTTCTTTATATTATCAAATATTGTTGAATCTTTTTCTGATTTAGTTATAGTTTGAGCTTTTGTTGCATCAGCTTCATTTCCTTCTAAATCAGCTATATTTATTCCATCTTCATTATAATTATCTGCTGTTTGATAATCTTCGTTATCTGTTAATCTTATTGTAGTATTTGTAACATCTATATTAATCTCTTTATCTAATACTATAACTGCTTCATCTTTATTGTCTGTAAATTTACCTATACTTACAGATTTAACTTTCATATATGATCCATTAGATCTTATTTCAAAGTCATTACCTATACCTTTTTCTTCTGCCTTTTTAATATCTTCTTTTAAATCTTCATCAAATGTAACTTTTATTACATTAGTCTTTGTATCATTGCTATTAGCTTTAACAAATTCTACATCATCTATTGCTGGCGCTTTATCATCTTTTAAAGTTAAATCCATAATTACATTTTTCTTTTCACTAGCATTATTAGCTACTACTTTGCCACCATCAGTTTTTATTTGATTACTTAATTCAAATTTACATAACCCATTATGCTCAATCTTTCCTTTTGGAAGTTCGATTAAAACTATTTTTTTGTCACTGTCTTCAAATCTTAATGTAAGATCTTTATTGTCGCTTCCATATTTTTCAGTTAAAGATTTTCCGTCTATAAAGTAATTAGATGGGTTTAATGCATTTCCATCCATCTTTTCAGGATAAGTTATAGTAATTTCATTTTTATCAGGTTTTGCAACACTTACATTGCTTGAATTTACTGTTACAACTTCATTACTTGATCCATCATAAATAACTTTAGTAGTCAATTCTTTGTTTTCTTTTTCAGTTCCTACACTCTTAACTGCACCTTTTTTAAATTCTATTTTATAAGTTCCAGCATCTAATGAATCTTTCATTTTAATTAATAATTTTTTAGCATCTACTCCATCTATATTTACACTTTTAACATCTAGTTTTACACCATCTTCATCAGTTACAATTATTTTTGAATAATCTGTTGTTGCAAAACTTAATTCCTTATCAAATACTATTGATAAAGTATCTCCATCCACTACTGTGTTAGATGATTCTGCTAATACAGTTGGTCCAAAATCTTTGTTTAATTTAACAGTAGAACTATATTCTTTTCCTGCTACTCCATTTTCGCCCATGAAGTCTTTAACTGTAACATTTAATGTTACACTATCTTCTCCTTCTTCAAATAGAGGATTTGTTTCACCTATTGTATCCGGAGCTATTGTTACTTCATAAGTATAATCTTCATCATCTACTGGAGTTACTGTATATTTAGCTTCTGGTAATTTATATCCACTCTTCTTTATTTCTACATTCTTCTTTGACAAAGTTTGAACTGTAGTGTTTAACTTAATTCTAAATGTATTTGGTCTATCATTTTTAACTTCTAGTTTTTCAACTACTGGTGTTGAATTATTTTCTGTTGCTGTATATTCACAGTTAATTACATCAACTTTATTGTCTGCAAAATCTTTAGCATTGTATATTACAACTTGATGTTTTCCTACTTTTTTAGCATCATTATCTAAATTAGTAAGTTTAACTTCATAGTTTCCAGGTTCGCTTTTTGATTGTCCAGGCATTTTTGATACGTCTATGTTAGCAGAATCTATTTGTTTTCCATCTATTTTAACAGTTAAATCTGATGCATTGCCTTTTATTGGTTCATTGAAAGTAAGTTTGACATCTGATGCTCCTGTGTATTCTGTTTTTAATACTTTAGGATCTTCATTGTCTTGGAACATTACAAAATCGCCTTCGTAATCCTTCATTTTTTTGTAATTAGTGTCAACTATATTTTTAACATTTGCTTTGTATTTTGTACCTGTTACAAATGTAGTATTAATATCATTTATTCTTAAAACTACAGACTTGTTATCATCTTGTAATTTTGCTGTAAATGCTTTATTGAAATCTACTCCGTCTGCATTTCCAACTTTTTGGTATAAATTATAATTTGATTCATTTTCAGCTGAATCTTTATTTACTTCTCTATTAAATACTACTTTAATTTCTTTAGCATTAATAGCAGTTGCTGATTCAACTTTAACTTCTAACTTAGCTTCAGCGTCTGTTATTGCTTTGTCTTTAGCAGCTATTCTAGCTTCGAAAGCTGATTTTTTAGTTGCATCTTTAACATTATTTACAGCTTTAACAGCGTCTGCTTTTAAAGCTTTTGCAGCTGTTATTTCTTCAGATGTTCCTATTTTTGCATCTTCATAAGCTTTAACAGCTTTTTCTGCTGCTGATAATTCTGGGTTAACAGCATTTTCTATTTCATTAACTATTTCATCTGGCATAACACCTTTTCCACCTACTGTAGAAACTTCTGTTTTGTCAGTTTTGTTATCTTGTATATATTTTATTGCATTCTTAGTTCCTTGAGCATCTTTAGTATCAATTAGAACTAATGGTGCACCATTTTTTCCTGCTAATGCTGAAGCTACTAAAGCATCTGCATAACCTTTTTGTCCATCAGTTGCGTTAGCTACATATATGTTATCAGCATTTAATTTGAAGTGTTCCATTATTTTAAGGTTAGTGTCAAATCTATCTGCACCACCATTAACTCTTTCACTTGCTCCTAATTTATTGTAAACTGCTGTTGGAACAACTCCTTCTGTTCCTATTACAGTTACTTTTGAATTGTGTTTTTTTACAAAGTTAGCTGCTAAATCTGCTGTAGAAGCATCTTTTCCTACTATTAATAGAACTTGTTCTTTAGCTGCTGCTACTGGTGCTGCTGATAAAGCATCTGAGAAACCATCTTTTCCATTAACAACCATAACATTGCTAGCGCTTACACCTAACTTGTCTACTAAGTGATTAGCTACAGCTATGTTAGTTTCAAATCTAGTTTGTCCGCCTAATTCAGTTACTGTATATTGTTTTTTAAGTCCATCTCTTACTGATTGTGCTACAGATGCGTTTCCACCTATAACATAAACATTTTTTGGTTTTAATGTTTCTAATGCACTTTTAGCATTTGAATTTAATTCTCCTGCTGTAGTTAATATTATTGGTGCATTTAATTTTTTAGCTAATACAGATGCACTTAATGAATCTGCATAACCATTTCCTGAAGCTATTATTACATTTTCAGCTCCATCTTTCCAATTAGTTTTTGCTACGTTTGCAGCTGTTTCATATCTGTCATTTCCTTGTACCTTATTAACATCTCCTGGTGCTGCTTTAACATTTCCTGTTGTAACAGTTGCTAAAACTAGTCCAACAACTGTAGCACTTGCTAGTGCTCTTGTACCTTTCTTATTCATGTGCTTATACCTCCTTAAATGTGTAAACATTAATTAATAAAATAAATAACATTACTATTGTTGCATTTTGCTTTAAATAGTATGCTAACTTTTCCTTAATATATATATTTTTCTTAAATAGTGTTATTTAGTTAATTTTTACATAACATATGTTATCTTTAGTTTATTTTCCTAAACAGGATTTTTTAAGTCATTTTTAATTATAACACAGGCTTGTAACATTTTCTATAAGTAATATTTATTTCATTAAATAATATTTTTTACATAATATGATTTAATATTACATATTATAATATATTTTTACATTTATCATTAAATTATTCCATTTTTGTATATCTTTCGACATTTTTCTCTTGTCGTATTTTCATTTTTTTATTTTCTTTAAGTATTTTCATAATAATTGTATGCATACCCATATTATATTTTAATTACATTATTCTATATTTAATGGTAAAGTCCTCCTTTTTGGTAGTGATTTTATTAAATTTTTATAATATACTATTAAAAGTCTAGGATTTAATGTTATTTTTCCTACAATGCTTTTATAATGATCACATACAATATATAATTAAATATAGAGTTTATTAAAACTCTTATTTATAATTAATTTAAAATTGATTATAAACTATTGTTGAAGACTAAGGATTGGAGTTGAATTTATTGTGAAAATTAAATATGTTACTATACTTCTTCTATGTATTTGTTTGCCTTTAGTTTTTGTAGGTTGTGATTCCAAATCAGAGGAACCTGTATCTAGAGAAACTTATCTTATGGGAACTATAATAAATATTAAAGCCTATGGGAAAAATGCTGATAAGGCAGTACAGGCTTCTGTGGATAAAATTTCTGATATAGAAAATAAAATGTCTCTCAATATATCTACTAGTGAAATTAATAAAATCAATAAAAATGCGGGAATAGCTCCTGTTAAAGTAAGTAAAAATACTTTTGATGTAGTAAAAGCTTCATTAATATATAGTGAAAAAACTAAAGGTTCCTTTGACATAACTGTAGAGCCATTAGTATCTCTTTGGGGTATTGGAACAGACAAAGCAAGAATTCCATCTAAGGATGAGATAAGCAATGCTTTAAAACTTATAAATTATAAAGATGTTGTTATAAATGAAAAAGAATCTACTATTATGCTTAAAAGGAAAGGTCAGGCTATAGATTTAGGGGCTATCGCTAAAGGATATACCGCAGATGAACTAAAAAAAGTTCTTTTAAACTATAATGTTAGTTCTGCTTTTTTAAATCTTGGGGGAAATGTATATGTTTTAGGAAATAAACCTGACAAAACTCCTTGGAAAATAGGTGTTCAAAATCCTTTGGAACCTCGTGGAGATTATTTAGGTATAGTATCTGTTTCTGACAAGTCTGTAGTTACCTCTGGAAATTATGAAAGATTTTTCGAAAGAAATGGGAAAAGATATCATCATATATTTGATATTAAAACAGGCTATCCTGCAGAAAAGGGTCTTATTAGTGTTTCTATAATATCAAATAAATCTATAGATGGTGATGCGTTATCCACTAGTGTCTATACTTTAGGCCTAGATGAAGGTAAAAAATTAATAGAAAGCCTAAAGGATGTAGAAGCCGTATTTGTAACTAATGACAAAAAAGTCTATATAACCTCTGGGCTTAAAGATACATTTAAACTAACAAATACAGATTTTAAACTACAAAATAAATAATTCTTTTAAATAGTTTATTTTTATATTTTAATAAGAATATATTAAAATATAAAAAATTAATTTTTAAATTTAATAAATTTTTATTTTGTTATAAGATAATAGGTGGTGATCTAATGAAAAAAGGTGATAAAATTGTAATATATATAGTTTCTATTCTATTAGCTTTAAGCGTAATAAGTATTATTTTCTTCAAATTCTTTGTAAAATCTGAAAATGCTGTAGCTGTAATAAAACAGAATGGTAAAATTATAGAAAAAGTTGATTTATCTAAGGTGAAAGAAAAAAAAGAATTGAAAATTAATTATAATGATAAAGATCATAAGGGTTATAATATTATAGAGATAGATAAAGGCTCTATTAGATTTATAGATGCGGATTGTCCTGATAAGGTTTGTATAAAATCAGGTGTATTAAAAAAACCTGGAGAAACAGCTGCTTGTCTTCCTCATAAACTTATAATTACTATTGAAAAAAGTGATAAAGAAGTAGACGAAGTTTCTTATTAAATTTAGGAGTAATCTATATGAAAAATAAAAATTATAATACTAGAAAAATGATTTTTTTAAGTTTGATGGTAGGTATAGCATTAATTATATACATAATAGAGGCTCAAATACCTGTACTTTTTCCTGGTATTAAACTAGGTCTTGCTAATGTTATTTCACTAGTTACCTTAATTATGCTAGGTGGGTATGAAGCCCTATTGGTTATGTTTCTAAGAACCCTTTTAGGCTCTATGTTTGCAGGAAATATGTCTTCTTTTATGTTTAGCTTGGCTGGTGGTTTTTTAAGTAACATTATTATGATTATGCTTTATTATAAATTTAAAGAAAACTTAAGTTTAAGTTCCATAAGTATTTGCGGTGCTATATTTCACAATATAGGTCAACTCTTTATAGCAGCCTTTGTGGTAAAAGATTTTAGAATATATGTGTATTTACCGGTACTTATGATTTCCGGTATAATAACAGGCTATTTTATAGGCCTATGCACTAAATATCTTAATAAAAACTTAGGCAATGTAAAACTATTTAATGAACTAAAGAACAATGAAAAATGATCAATTAATAATTATTAATTGATCATTAAATAAAAGAGCTAAGTAAATTTATTTACTTAGCTCTTTTTTATATACTCTATACTCTTTCTTAAAATATATCTAATATTCTAAAATCTCCTACTTTTTCATCTAATTTTTGTTCCACTGACTCTGATACTGAAGCTTTTCCACCAACAATAACTAAGTTACCCTCGTCCTCTATATTAGTTTCAACAAATTTTTCTGCATTAGCTATTTCTGCTGTACCTGCTCCTAATCCACTCAGAACTAATGGTGCGCCTGTTTTAGCTGCTGCTGCTGAAGCTACTAGAGCATCTGCAAATTGACCTTGTCCAGCTTTTCCGCCTTGTCCTCCTGCTGCTATATATACATGGCTAAAGTCTAATCCACCTTTACCTTTAAAATATTCTAGCACTGCTAGATTAGTTTGAAATCTGTTTTTAGATTGAGCATCTGAAGTTATCTTTGTACCATTTACAGAACTAACCACAGAGGAAGGTAACACACCACTACCACCTACTGCAAGAATCTGTAATTTGTTTTTTGATATTATATTACTTTTTACTACATTTGGTACACTTTTAGTATTTCCAAATAATACTGGATAACCATTAGTAGCTGCTACCGAAGCTACAGATAATGCATCTGCATATCCATCTTGTCCATTTACCAAAATACCTGTCTTTGATTTAGGACTTAATCTTAATATTTCTTCTGCCACTCTGGCATTAGTTCCATATCTTGTTTTGTCACCATATTTTTGTCCATCGTAACGTGTAACTTGGAACCCCTTACTTTTTAATGAACTTTCCATAGTTGTAGATACAACGCCAGTACCACCAACTATATATATTTTTTTAACATTTTGTAAGTCACTTATAGTTTTTAACACCTCTGACTCTAATGCTCCTTTATTTTCAGTTAAAAGTATTGGAGCATTTAATAATCTTGAAAGTGGTGCTGAACTTACTGCATCTGCATAGCCTGTACCATTTACTAAAATAACGGATTCTGATTTTTGGAATATTTCTTTTGCTGTTTTGTTAGCCGTATCTATTCTATTACTTCCATTCATTCTTTTTATAGAAGCTGCTTGTACATTAGTAAAAGAAATTCCTATTACCATTATGAAAGTAGCAGTTATAACTGAAAGAATTTTTTTATTCTTCTTTAACATTAGTTTCCCTCCATTTATATAATTTTCTATATTTTTAATTATATACTAAACCAATTCACATTTGTACATTCTATATAATATTCGTACAAAATCTTTTGTTTTTTAGAGTTTATTTTTAAATATCTCTTACTTAATATAAATTTTCTATATATTAAATTTATAATATATGTATATTTACTATTTTTGTAATTTATAATATATTGACAGCATATTTTGTAAACCTGGAACTAAATATGTTAGTAAAACGCTAGGTAATTTAAAACCATTTACGATGAACAATGTACAATTATCAATGATCAATTCTAAATAAACAATAAGCATTGATAATTGCACATTGTTTATCAAGTAAAAAAGAGTTAAGTAAATTTATTTACTTAACTCTTTTTTCTCTGTACTCTGTACTCTGTCCCTAGTTTGCTGGTTTTTCTTCTTTTACCACTATGTCTTTTCCATAAGCTATTAATGCATTTGTAGGACATTTTTTAACACATGCCATACATTTTACACATTTTTCTTTATCTACTACTGGTAGATTGTTTTCCATTGTTATAGCCTTCACTGGACAAGTTCTTTCACATAGTTTACATGTCATACATCCAACTTGGCAAATATCTTTAACAGCTTTTAATGTATCTTTAGAGTTACATGCTACTCTAATTACAGCTGATAATGGTTTTAGATCTATTACTGCTCTTGGACAAGCTTTTACACAGGCTCCACAACCTACACATTTTTCTGGATCTACTTCTGCTATTCCACCTTCTGTTACATGGATAGCATCAAATGCACAGGCTTTTGCACAGCTTCCTAAACCTAGACATCCATATTGACAAGATTTTGATGCACCACCTGGAACTACTGATGCTTGTTGACAATCCATTGTTCCGTAGTACTCTCCTCTTTGTTTAGCTTTATCACAAGTTCCGTTACATTTTACGTATGCTTTTAATGGTTCTGATTCATCTACAGAAACTCCCATTATTTCTGCTACTTTTGCTGATACAGCGGCTCCACCTACTGTACAGCAGTTTGGTGCTGCTGCACCTTCTGCTACTGCTTGTGCATAAGCGTCACATCCTGCATATCCACAACCACCACAGTTAGCTCCTGGTAAAGAATCTCTTATTAATGGTACCTTAGGGTCTACTTCTACGGCGAATTTTTTAGATGCATATCCTAAAAGAACACCGAATACAAGACCTAGTGCACCTAAGCTTAATATAGGAAATAGTAATTCATTCATCTATCTACACCTCCTAATGTAGTAGTCCTTGGAACCCCAAAAATGCGATTGCCATAAGTCCTGCTGTTATTAATGATATTGGAAGACCTTCCATTGCTTTAGGCATTTTATCGCATGCTTCCATTCTTTCTCTTAAACCTGCTAAAAGAACTATTGCAAGCATATATCCTACTCCTGAGAAAGTTCCAAATATTAGTGATTCTATTAAATTAAGTTTATCATTCATGTTTATAATAACCACACCTAATATAGCACAGTTTGTAGTTATAAGTGGTAAGAATATTCCTAGAGCTTTGTATAAACTAGGACTTTTCTTTTTAATAACCATTTCAACAAATTGAACTAGTGCTGCTATAACTAATATAAAAGCTATAGTATATAGGTAAGTTATGTTAAGTGGTACAAGTATAGCATTGTATACTATATAAGATATAAGTGATGCTAATGCCATAACGAATGTAACTGCAAGTCCCATTCCTGTAGCAGTTTCAACTTTCTTTGAAACACCAAGGAAAGAACATATTCCTAAAAATCTTGCTAAAACGAAGTTATTAACAAATAACGCTGATATAATCAAAGCAAATATTTTCATACTTTTTTTCACCCTTCTTTCTTAAATAAGGATATTTAAAATTCCTTCTCTTGGTTATTTAGCTTTTTTTAATTTTCTGCTATTTATTATTGCCATTAATATTCCTAATGTAAAGAATGCTCCTGGCGCAAGTATCATTATTAAAGCTGGTTGGAATGAAGATGGCATTATTTGATGTCCAAATAATTGTCCTGCTCCTAATAGTTCTCTTATCATTCCTATTACTGTTAATGATATTGTAAATCCTAATCCTTGGCCTAATCCATCAAATATTGAAGATACTGGACCATTTTTTGATGCATAGGCTTCCGCTCTTCCTAGGATAACACAGTTAACAACTATAAGTGGTATAAATATACCTAGTGATTGATATAATGCGGGTACAAAACCTTGCATTAAAAATTGAAGTAATGTAACAAATCCTGCTATTACTACTATAAATGATGGTATACGAATTTTATCTGGTATTGCTTTTCTAAGTAATGATATAACTAAGTTTGAACCCATAAGAACTACTGTGGATGCAAGTCCCATACCTATACCATTTTGAGCACTTGATGTTACCGCCAAAGTAGGACACATTGCTAAAACTTGAACGAAGGTAACATTTTCGTCTATAATTCCATTTTTTAATCTTTCACCTAAAACGCTCATTATTTATCCCCCTTTAATTCATTCTTTCATAATTTACAACATACTTATTCTCTTTTGTGTCCTCTGTATTAAAGCTTGTTGTAGCTCCGGATTTACCATCTACTTTTTTGTTGTTAGAAGGGGTTTTTAATAATTCATCTTTATAAAATTTAACAGCATCATTAACACCTGTTGTAACTGCCTTTGATGTTATGGTTGCCCCTGTCATTGCTTCTATTTCATTGTCTTTTCCTGGTGCTGTTTTAACAACTTCTAAATCTTTTTCAATTGGTTTTCCTTTAAATTGTCCTGAAAATTTTGGTTGTGGTGCGTTTGCTCCAAGTCCTGGTGTTTCTGAATGGGAAAGAATTTTTATTCCTTCTACTTTTCCTTCTTTAGAAACTCCTACCATCATTTCTATTTGTCCACCGTAACCTTTTGTTAAAACTTTAATAGCATATCCTGCTACATCACTACCTGTTTTTCCTTCATTAACTTCTGTTACAGCATTTTTAGCTTTTCCTTCCATTTTTTCAAATTTGTCTGCTTTTGGAAGGATTTCTTTCATAGCTTCAGTATTTGTTTTTTCTACTTGATCTGCTATTGGTTTTTTAGTTATTGCAAAAGCTCCTCCTAATATAAGACCAGCTATTGCTGTTATTATAAAAAGCTTTAATCCTAATTTTAGTGTTTCATTCTTTTCCATTATTTCACCTCCCCAAATACTCTTGGAGCTACAAATTTATCTATTAGAGGTACAAATAAATTCATTAATATTATTGAGTAAGAAACTCCTTCTGGATATCCTCCGAATATACGTATAACTGTTGTTATAACACCACATCCTATTGCGAAGATAACCTGTCCTTTTTTAGTCATTGGTGAAGTTGTATAATCAGTTGCCATGAATATAGCACCTAACATTAATCCACCTACAAATATTTCATATATTGCATTTCCAGACATAGCTCCATGTCTACCTATTATTGTTGTAAGTACAAATACAGTTCCTACATAAGTAACAGGTATATGCCAAGTTATTATTCTTCTATATAAAAGATAAGCAAATCCTATAAGTAATGCTAAAGCTGATGTTTCACCAATACATCCTCCTATGTGTCCTACAAAAGCTGATGCTAAGTTTGGTAATTCTCCTGGTGCGCCCTTTAAAATAGCAAGTGGTGTAGCTGTAGTAACTCCATCAACAGTCCAAGTAGTCATAGCTACTGGCCAAGATGCAAGTAAGAATGCTCTTCCTGCTAAAGCTGGGTTTACTATGTTTTGTCCAATTCCTCCAAAGAATTGTTTAACAACTATTATGGAGAAAAAGCTTCCTATAACTACCATCCATAATGGAAGTGTTGGTGGTACGTTAAATGCAAGTAACATTCCTGTTACTACTGCACTTAGATCTCCTATACTTATATCTCTTCCTGTAGCTTTTTCCCAAATGTATTCTGCTGCTACACAGGAAATAACTGCTGTTAGTATAACTAAAAGTGCTTGTAATTTAAAAAAATATATTCCTGCAACAGTTGCTGGAAGTAAAGCTATTACAACATCTCTCATTATTGATTGAACAGAGTCTTTTGAACGAATATGTGGAGATGAAGATAATGTATACATTGATTCAGACATCCAAAGTCACTCCTTACTTAAATTATTTTTTTCTTTTTGAAGCTATAACTGTACGTTTAGCTGTTCTTATAGATTGGATTAAATGACGTTTAGCTGGACATACAAAAGTACAGCATCCACATTCTATACAATCTAAACCGTGTAATTCTTCAAAGCCACCTAATTCACTTCTGTTAGATAAAGAATCTAATGTAGATGGTATCAAGTTCATTGGACATGCCTCTACACATCTTCCACATCTAATACAGCTTGATGCTTGTGGTAATACCGCTTGAGCACCAGTTAAGCTTAATAAGCCTGAAGAACCTTTTACTGTTGGTATATCTAATGTTGGTATTGTCATACCCATCATTGGACCACCGGATATAACTTTAACTGGATCTTCTTTATATCCTCCACAGAATTCTACTAATTCTCTAAGGTTTGTTCCAAGTTTCATTCTTATATTTTTAGGTTCTTTAACAGCTTCACCTGTAACTGTTATAATTCTTTCTATTAATGGTCTTCCCAAAACTACTGCATTATATATTTCTCTAACTGTTGCAGTGTTTTGAACAACACATCCTGCATCTGCTGGAAGTTTTCCTGATTGAACTTCTCTTCCTTTTATAGCATATATTAATTGTTTTTCTGCTCCTTGTGGGTATTTAGTTTTAAGAGCTTTAACTTCTATATTTGCTATTCCTTGTGATGCTTTTTTCATAGCTTCTATAGCATCTGGTTTATTATTTTCTATTCCTATATAACCTTTAGCTTCTGGGAATATTTTTAATATTATTTTTAAACCTTCTACTATTTTATCTGACTCTTCTAGCATAAGTCTGTGGTCACAAGTTAAATATGGCTCACATTCCGCTGCATTTACTATGATTGAGTCTATTTTTTTGTCTGGTGGTGGTGAAAGTTTTACATGAGTTGGAAAACAGGCTCCACCCATACCAACAATACCTGCTTGTTGGATTAATTTCATTATTTCTTCTTTTGTCATTTCGTTGTAGTCTTTTGGCTTTGGCATTTCAATTTCTTCATATTGTCCATCATTTTCTACAATAACTGCCATTACCTTTGTTCCTGCTGCAGTTAATACTGGAGCAAGATTTTTTACAGTACCTGAAACACTGCTGTGTATAGGCGCTGATACAAAGCCTGTAGCTTCTCCTATAACTTGACCTACTAATACTCTGTCACCCTTTTTAACTACAGGATTACAAGGTGCCCCTATATGTTGAGACATAGGAAAAACTAAATCGCCTTTTGGTAAATATTCTTCTATAGGCTTTTTCTCTGTAAGGTATTTTCCATGTGGTGGATGTACACCTTTTTTAAAAGTTAATAGTTCCATACTAATCCTCCTATCTTTATGCATACATGGTAAAAATCATGAAACACACAATATTATTACCTAAAATATGAATTGAATAAAAACAGTAAATTTATTATTATTAATTAAGAATAAAGATTAAAATAAAATAATAAACAACTTCATAAAGTTAAAACTACTACATAGTACATAATAATTGTAAGCAACAACTGTGCCAAAATAAAGCGCAAAAAAATTCCCTATAATTTTTATCTTATTTTTTAAATAGTAAGTAGTAATTATTAAGAAATTTTTAATATATTAATTTTATTTTAAGAACACACTAATTATTTTATAGGAATTTGTCCATATCTGCAAGTGTAATTTTACTAGCTATCATTACAAAATTTTACATTTTAAATTAAATTAAAATAAAATTATACTCATACACATTATAAGTTTTTTGTAATCGATTTACAAGAGTAATACTAAGTTTAATTTATAACATACTTTATATCATTTTATATACTTATATGTCTAAAAATTACAGTTTTTTTGTAATTTTTTCTTGTTCTTTTTTTGCTACAATATACAATTGTAAGTTTTAAAAACAAATCTTGCATTTTCTTCATTTACCAACATTATAACTTAAGAAAAAATACTATGCCATCTATGCTTTAAAAATAACTAGTAAAATTAAAAATGCATTTTAAAATATGAAGATATACAAATTTTTAAAAGTATAGTCAAAATATTAACTGAATGCTTTTATTATGTGCTTTATTTTAATTATATGTTTTAAGTATTGTTTCTATTAATAATATTGATTTTTAATGAATTTCATAATATAAATATATGTTACTTATATTTGTATATAATAGCTTTATGGAAATTTTTATATATGCTTCATACATTAACTTTTTAAGTTATAATAAGAATTTTCGATTTTATTGTTATATTTTTAACATAGTTATGCATAAAATAATTTTTATTCATTTGAATAAAAATTTGTCTTACCCATTACTTAAAATGGAGTTATACTACTCTTAGTTTAAAAAAAGACTTAACACTAGCTTCAACCTATTAAAAAAGGATATGTGGCGAGATCGACAACTCAATTCGCTAAGAGATTCTAATTTATTTTTTACCTATTGCAGATTTTCCTTTCAGTTGGAAATTATTATAACAGCTTTTAAAGGCATTAAAACAAGAAATATTTTTAGAGAAAATAGATATCTAGAAAAATAATGAGAATACTTTATTTGCGAGCTAATATTTAAGCGTAAAGTAACCAGGACGTTTGCTTAGCTCTGTTGCCACAGGATGTGGCATTAGAGCGTTAGCTTAAATATTAGGACACAAATATTAGTATTCTTTATTTTTATAGCTATCTATTGAACAAAAATATTTCTTGTTTTAATTCTAACTCTTTAAAAGCTGTTAAGTCCTAATTTCCTTTTTTATTGCTAGGAAAATTATCATTACAATCAAAGAACACAATATGCCTGTAGATTGTGCATTTAATATCCATATACCTTTGTCATTGTTTTGGAATTGTAAATACAATGTTACTATTATTCCTATAATAGATGATATAAAAGCTATTTTAGTATTTGGTTTTTCTGAAAATAGTCCAAATAATAGTGGTACTGTTAAAGAAACTGACATTAGTGTATAAAATATAGACAATGCTGTTATTATATTAGGTAATATAAAGGCCATAGCTACTCCCAATGCTCCGCCTATGACTGTAACTATTCTCCCTGCCTTTAATAGCTTTTTATCTTCTATTTTAGGATTTATAAAAGTTTTATATATATCTTCTGTAAAGGTGGTTGTTAGCATATATAAAACCGCATCTGCTGTACTAACTTCCGCTGCAAATATAGCGGCTAATGCTAAAGCAGATACTGAAAAAGGCATTAGGTTTTTCATAACCATAGGTAATGCTAGTTCCTGTTGATTAAGATTAGGAAACACTGCAAAGGCACACATTCCTAATATAGTAGGTAAAAATGCAAATAATCCTTGAACTACTGCACATATTCCTGCTCCTTTTTTTATGGTTTTCATGTCTTTTGCTCCGTAAACTTTCCCTATTAATCCTGGTGATATAAAAAATGATGGTGTAAGCATTAAAAACCATCCTACTATGGTACTTATACCTATACCTTTTAAACTAAAATAATTTACACTTTCATTTGCTGATAAATTATTTAGTATGGCTGTATGTAATCCAGTAAATCCATTTACACTCTTTATACAATAAGGTACTGCAATTATAAACCCTAGTATTATTATTACTAATTCTAATACGTTTACTATAGCTGAAGATAAAAGCCCACCGGATGAAAAATAAAGAACCACAACTACTGCTCCAATTAAAATTCCTATATTTTTATCAATTCCTGAAGTTACATTTAATATCCATGCAATTCCCATAAGTTGACCTGCAAATAATGCTAACGTACCTATGGTCATCATTATAGATATAGCTCCTTTGAAATATTTAGAATATCTTATATCTAAATAATCTCCTAAGGTATACAAATTGTATTTCATAGATTTTTCCCATATTTTAGGTCCTACCAAAAAAGCTAATACAGCTGTTCCTATAGCAGACATAAATATCCACCAATAAGAAGATACTCCATATTTATATGCAATACCGGTTATCCCAACAGTGGACCCTGCCCCTATATTTGCTGCTATTAGTGTAGTAAATAATAATTTAGAATTAAGTTTTCTTCCTGCTACAAAAAAATCTGCAGCACCTTTCACATATTTTTTGACAAAAAATCCTGCTAATATAAGTATTATGGCATATATTATTATAAATATTAAATATCCGTTCACAATCAACTAGTTATGGAAATCATAACAAACCACAACCTCTCCTTTCTATGTTGTTTCTTTTTTCTTTTTATGATTTTTTTAAACTAATATATTTTATTAAATCTTCATAATAGTTTACAAGATTTAATTCCATATCCTTTTAATCTCTTATATTCTATTAAAGTTATATTTTATATTACAATATTTATTTAATACATAATATTTTTCATTATATTATAATTTAAAACCTGATGCAATTGCATCAGGTTTTAATAAATTTTATTCATCCTCTACCATAATTAATTTTATATAAAAAGTTATATATCCCTTTTGGTATTCCGCCCAAATACTGCCTTTATGCATTTCTACTATACTCTTGGCTATAGCTAACCCTAAACCACTTCCACCAGTTGATGCAGTTCTTGATTTATCTAACCTATAAAATCTATCAAATAATTTTTTTAGGTCTTCTTTTGATATTTCTTCACTTTTATTTGATATGGATACCATAGAAAATACTCTTTCCTTATACAAATTAATTTTTATTTCTCCTGGTTTTATACTATACCTTATAGCATTCATTATTAGATTTTCAAAAACTCTTACCATTTTGTCCGCATCTATTTCTGATACTATTTCAGAATCCCAGGCATATTTATTTATACTTACTTTATTTTCTTCACATATAGGTACTAATTCTTCTATTAATTGATCTAATAATTCTCCTAAAATAATCCTTTGTTTGTTTAAGGTTACTCTGTCATTTGTATATTTAGTATAAGAAAATAAATCCTGTATTAAATTTTTTAGTTTTTCCGATTTGTTATAAGCCACATTTGCATATTCCATCAACTCTTTTTCACTTTTAAATTTCTTTTCTTTTATTAATCCTAAATAACCCATTATAGATGTAAGGGGTGTTCTTAAATCATGGGAAACATTTGTTATTAAGTCATTTTTGGCTTTTTCTATCTTTCTTTCTTTTTCCATTTTATCACTCAACTCTTTTGCCATATAATTTATATTATCTGCTAATAATGCTAGCTCATCGTTTCCTACTCTTTTTACTCTATAATCTAAGTTTCCTTTTGATATTTGTAAAAGTCCATTTGATATTTGTTCTATATAATTCATTTTCTTTTTTGTTATAAATAGAAATCCAAATATAAATACTATAACAGCTAACAAAAACGCACTTACAGATTTATCCTTGGTATAATATACAGTCTCTGCTCTTGGTATACCTTGAACTATTATATAAGCCTTTTCATTTTCAAAAATCAATGGATTAATACTTACAAATTCTTTTCTTCCTATATCATAATCATATTGATAATTCCCTGCATTTTGAAGTTGTATATTATTTTTTATAATTTCAAATATATCAACCTTTTCGGCTTCTACATTTCCTACCTTAAAAAGAATTTTCCCTTCAGTATTAGCTATAAATATTTTATTGTTCTTATCTATGCTCCAATGCCTATCTATAATATCTTGTATAGTCTTTTCATCTTCTATTTTTAATTTTTGGCTATTAATTTCATTTGATATAGATAAAGAATTATTATAAATTTCATTTATTCCTTTTTCATAATCTATCTCTGAATACCTACTAGCTTTAGTTAGATAACTATTAGCTATAATATATGTCATAATAGCCATTAAAAAACATAATGCAAAAGTAAATATAAGTTCTAGTCTTATGCTTTTTTTTACTTTATAGGATATTAATTTATATACATATTTAAAAGGTTTTATTATCTTATTAAATAATCTCTTTATTCTATTTTTCAACCTTGTATCCAACTCCCCAAACTGTTTTTATATATCTTGGATTTCTAGGGTTTTGTTCTATTTTTTCCCTTAATTTTCTTATATGAACCATTACTGTATTATTTGAATCTAAAAATTCCTCTTTCCATACTAATTCATATATTTTTTCTATACTAAACACTACCCCTCTATTTCTAGCCAGTAGCTCCAAAATATCAAATTCTCTTGGTGTAAGTTTAACTAGCTGATCTCCAATCCTAACTTCATGGGTTGCTACATTTATAGTTATATCTTCTATAGTAACAATATCTTCATTTTCATTTCCATTTGAATTATTAAGCTTTATATATCTTCTTAACTGAGATTTAACTCTAGCTAAAAGCTCTAAAGGATTAAAAGGCTTTGTTATATAATCATCTGCACCTGTCGTCAATCCTATTATTTTATCCATATCTTCACTTTTAGCTGAAAGCATTATTATAGGCATACTTTTTTCTTCTCTTATTTTCATACAAGCTTCTATTCCATCCATCTTAGGCATCATTATATCTAATATTATAAGATGAACATTATTAGTCTTTAAAAGTTCTAAAGCTTCTATCCCATTAGATGCTTTTAAAGTTGTATAACCTTCATTGGTTAAGTATATATCTATTAAATCTCTGATTTCTTTTTCATCATCAACAATGAGTATTTTTTCTGCTGACATTTCTTAATCATCTCCAAACCATAATAATTTATCATATTATAAATTCCTTCACCTAAGATTATAGCAAATATTATATCGAATAAAACATGTTGTTTTATAAATTCAGTAGATAATATAATAAGTATCCCCAATATTATAACAATAATATTAGTTATTCTATTATTTTCTACTTCATTATTTAACATATATCTCATAATAATATAAGTAGTTATAACATGAATACTTGGAAAACAATTATAAGCTTTATCCGTACTATATATAAATTTAACAATACCACTAAAGGTATCATTACCTATTACTTCTGGTCTTGGTACTGTGGTTTGAAAAAAGAAAAATATAATATAGCTTACAATTAAACTTATTATTATACTTGATAAAGATTTATAATATAATTCTCTATTTTTAAAACACATATATATTAAAGATATAATTATAAAGGGATACCAAACCATATAAGGAACAGAAAATGCAGGTATAAAAGGCATAGATTTATCCAAGTCCGTAACTAGAGTGTATACTCCCCTATTTGAGTTATTTAAAATACCATAAAAAACATTTACTATTGGTATTATTAACATTAAGCTTAATGGTACAATATTTTCTTTAATTTTGTGTATCAACTTAACTTCCCCCATAACCTTTTTCATTTTTATCTTATATAGTAATTGTACTTAAAATATCTTAATAAAAACTTTTCTTAATCCTTAATACTTTCTTAATATAAATAAGGAAAGTGCTACGCACTTTCCTTAAATTTGTCCTGTTATAAATTGTATTATTATACTTACTACTGCTACATTAAACCATACTATAACGCCTAAAAGTATTGGTTTAAATCCTGCCTTAGTCATTTCTTTAAAGTTTGAACTTAGCCCTATAGCTGATAGTGCCATTACTATTAAAAATTTTCCTAACTCATTTATATAATGAATTGTATTTCCTTTAAATAATCCCATAGTATTTAATAGGGATGCTACTAAAAACCATAATATAAACCATGGAAATATTTTTTTAAAGGAATAATTTACTTCTCCCGTTCCCATTTTAGCTTCTTTTTTCTTTTTATAGGCTGTTATAAATGCAAATATTAATGATATTGGTATTATTAGAGTAGCTCTTGTTAATTTAACTATAGTTGCATATTCTCCTGCCTTATTGCTAAAAGCATATCCTGCAGCTACTACAGAGGAGGTATCATTTATAGCTGTTCCTGCCCATAATCCAAAGGCTTTATCTGAAAATCCTAATAGATGACCTAAGGGTGGAAATATTAAAACAGCTATTATGTTAAATAAAAATATAGTGGATATAGAGTAAGCTATCTCCACTTCATCTGCTTCTATTATAGGAGATATAGCTGCAATAGCAGAACCTCCACATATAGCTGTACCTACTCCTATTAAAGTTTTTAGCTTGTCTGGTATTTTAAAAAACTTACCAACTACATAAGCAGTTATAAAGGCTGTGGCTATTGTAAATATAGTCACTTCTAAGGATTCTAACCCTGTTTTCCTAACCTGTGATAAACTTAATCCTGCCCCTAAAACTATGATAGCCCATTGTAATACTTTTTTTGATGTAAATCCCACTCCTTCTATAGTATTTTTAGGTTTACCTATAATATTGTTTATCATTATGCCTATTATTATGCCAAAGACTGCTCCACCTATTACTGGCATTAAGTTTCCAAGCCAAGTTGCTAATAGAGCTATAGAGAACGATAGCAAAATCCCTGGTAATATAGTTTTTAGTTTTTTCATTTTTTCCATCTCCCATTTTATCTTGTGATTTTTAATTTTAAATATAAACTGATATTATTACTTTTCTTTCCCTTTATTATTTTATATTCTTTATAGTTAAAAGTTAAATATTATTATTTTATAATTATAATAAGTATTTACTTATTATAAACTCTATTTTTATAAAAACATCTCTTAAAGATATTAAAACAAGAAATGCTTTTAGAGAAAATAGATATCTACAAAAATAATACCATAATATTTTTTAAATTTAAGTTACATTTTTTTATGTTCTTAATATTATATAGTAGGGGAATAGAGGTGATTATATGTATTTTAACAAAAGATCTCCTTATAGATATTTAGTTGTTGGTAGTGACACTAAAGTACCTCTATATAATGGACAACTATCTCCTTGTATAAATTTTGATAATGCAGCTACTACACCACCTTTAGTTTCTGTAATGAATGCTATTGTTAATTTTTCTCCTTGGTATTCCTCCATTCACAGAGGTACTGGATATAAATCTCAATTATCTTCTAAAATATATGAAGATTCTAGAGAAACTGTTGGGAAATTTGTGGAAGCTGATTTAGACAAAGATACTGTTATATATGTAAAAAATACTACAGAAGCTATTAATAAACTTTCTTATAGACTTTGTTCCTATGATGATGATTCTATAATTTTAACTACTTCTATGGAACATCATTCTAATGACTTACCTTGGAGAAATAAATATAAGATAGATTATATAGAGGTAGATGAATTTGGAAGATTAGTAATGGAAGATTTAAAAAACAAACTAATAAAATATGGTGATAAAGTTAAATTAGTTACTATTACTGGTGCATCTAATGTAACAGGATATATAAATCCTATTTATGATATAGCAAAATTAGTTCATGAATATGGATGCAAAATTTTAGTAGATGGAGCACAGCTTGTACCACATTGTAAAATTAGTATGAAACCCTATAATAGTTTAGAACACATTGATTATTTAACTTTTTCTGCTCATAAAATGTATGCACCTTTTGGTGTAGGTGTTTTGATAGGACCTAAAGAAACTTTTGAGGAAGGCGCTCCAGACTATAAAGGTGGCGGTACTGTAAATGTAGTAACTAAAGACTATGTTTTATGGGCAGATCCTCCTGAAAAGGATGAAGCAGGTACCCCAAATGTCATGGGTGTTGTAGCTCTTGTTGCATCTATAAATGCCATAACAAGCATAGGAATGAAAAATATTGAGATTTATGAACAAAATATTTTCAAATATGCTTTTAAAAATATTGCACAAATACCAGATGTTAAGATTTACTCATGCACAGATGTAAATTGCCCTAGAGTTGCTATAATACCCTTTAATATAAATGGTATGCACCATAGCATGACTGCAGAAATACTTTCTAAAGAGTTTGGTATAGCTGTAAGAAATGGCTGTTTTTGCGCTCAACCCTATGTTCAAAAAATATTAAACATTCCAAAAGAGGAGATAGGGTCATATGCAAATGCTCCTATGAATAAAAGACCAGGTATGGTTAGATTGAGTTTTGGTATGTATAATGACATTTACGAAATAGACTTTCTAGTTATGGCTCTTAATAAAATAGTTCAAAACAAAAATAAATATTTTAAAAAATATAGTTAAGATATAACACCTATAAGTTTATATTATTCCCCATAACTTATAGGTGTTATTTCATACATTTTACTTTTAAATTTTAAAAACTTTATATTTATAAATATATTATATGACACTATCCACTGCTATTTCTTTTTTGCTTTCACCTACATCTAATTTTAATAATCTAGCCAAAGATTTAGATGTACTTGCTTGAAATGTTAATGTTATTATTATAGTTGTAAATGTGACTGATGCTATTATATCTGAATTCTTTATATGCATTGTTAAGAGCATGCCTACTAAAGCTGCTGGTATAACGCCTGTTTCCCTAACCCACATAAGATAAATTATCTCTTTTATATTCCATTTTGCCTTTCTATCAAATATAACTGATAAAAATGCTGATACTGGTCTTGAAACAAATATTAATAATGCTACTACTAACAGATCCTTTGTAAAATACTGAGATAATACTCCGAAGTCTATATGACTTCCTAGTAAGACAAATATCATCATTCTTAATATTATAGTTAAGACCTCTTTAAATCTAAGATGAGTTTGATTATATTCATCTGGTATACAGCAATTAATTCTTTTCTTATTTCCACATACCATACCTATTATGAATACTGCCATAAACCCACTAACACCTAATTTATCTGCAATTAAATAAGTCCCTATTACTGCTACTATTGATACTTCTGAAGGAAATTCCTTTAAAAATGCATACTTTTCTCCTGCTATTAATTTGGTAGACATATAACCAAAAATACCACCTATTAAAATTCCTCCTAAAGATGACTTTAATAATTCAAAAGTACTCTTACCTAATGAAAACTCTCCACCTGCTATAACCCCTAAAATAGCAAAGGTTACTATTGCCGCTGCAGCATCATTAAATGCTGATTCGGATATTATGGTTTGCTTTAATTTATTACTTACATTCATATTTTTAAATAAAGGTACTAAAACTGATGGGTCTGTAGATGATACTATTGCACCTAATAATAATGCATATATAAAATCTATATGAAATATTTTATAAACAAAAAATCCTGTAATACCTGTAGATATAAAAACTCCTAAGGTTGACAAAAGTAATACAGATATTTTTACTTCATTAAAAACTTTCAAATCTATTTCTCTACCACCATCATAAAGAATATATGCCGCTCCAAAAGTTAATATCAGTTGATTTCCTACAGGGTAAGAATCTATATTTATAAGATTCAATACTTCTGGTCCTAGTATAACCCCTGCTAAAATAAATAAAACTACATCTGGCAAATTAACTTTTCTACTTATTTTCCCAAATACTACACCAGCTAAAATAACCAATGCAATTAACTTTAATATATTATTAGCCGATAAAATTACATTTGTTTCCATTTCAAAATCATCTCCAAGCAATTTTTTATATTACTGTATATGTTATATCACCTTTATATTTAAATTACAATATACTTTTCAAAAGTTTTTTGTTAATTATTTCAATTTTTTGTCACTTTTTTAACATTTATGTAGAGTAAAATTACATATTATATGTTTAACTATAAAAACTAAAGGAAACCCTTTTATTATATGTTAGGGTTTCCTTTTTGTTCTTATTTAGTTATAAATACTATATATTAAATAGTTTTTAATCAAATTAATATAATTTTTGTTACCTTTAACTTCAATTGAATATTTCTTACAAATCTTATAATCCAAGCACTTCTGAAATTTCTTCCATGGAATTAAGCGACAATTCTGCGAATTGTGGAAATTCTATTCCAAGCTTTTCTATAGACTTCATAGCTTCTCTATTTGCTCCTGCGGCAAATCTTTTTTCTTTCATTCTTTTTGTTATAGATTTAACCTTTACGCTAGAAATTTTTTTATCTGGATATACTAATGTTATAGCTGTTATAAATCCTGTTATAGGATCTGCCGCATATATAGCCTGATCCATTTTTGATTTTATTTCTGCTCCTGATTCTTGATTATGAGCACATATAGCATTATACATATCTTCATCTCCAAAACCTTCAGCCTTAAGTATTTCAACAGTTTTTGGTCCATGAAGATGAGGATTTTGTACATAATCTACTATATCCGCATCTAAATCATGTAAAAGTCCTGTTATACCCCATTTATCTATATTTTCTGGATCTAACTTTTCTGCTAGCCCTCTCATTACTGCTTCTACAGCATAGGAGTGCTTTATCAAGTGTTCTGCTTTTAAGTTATTTAATAATAGTTCTTCTGCTTTTTCTCTACTAAACATATGTAATAGCCCCCTTATAAAATTTTTTGCTTTAAATTTTATTATATAATAACAATTTATAATTTCAAGTATATTCTATAAATTCAGAAATTTATTCGTATAATTTTCAGTATATATTTAAACTTTTTTCAGTATCTCTCAAAATAGATTTAGTTTTAATATAGCAAATATAAAAAATACATGCATTAAACATATGAATAAGCTTTAGTAGGTCTTAATTGGGGAAATTAAAATTAAATCTATTTTATTTTGAGGTATCTTTATTTAATTTACTTCTCTCAAAAAAATCATGGTTGGTATTGCTTAAATTTTTTGCTCAAAATTATTTTCATAAGTAGAAAATCTATAAACCACTGAAAAGCCGTTATCCACCAAACATATACTACAGAATATTTTAATTTATATATATAATAATAAAACAATGGCACTCTTATACACCAACTAGAAATTAAAGTTACAATAAAGGGTGTTTTGGCATCTCCCATACCTTTTAAAATATCTTCAACAACGGTAGATGCAGCTATAAATGGTTGTTCTATAGCTCCAACTAACAAACATAAAGTTGCTAATTTTACAACTTTTCTTTCTTTATTACCCACAAAAAATCCTACTAACAAATTAGGCATAAAAATAAATAATAAAGAAAATATTAAAGATATACTAACCGCAAACCAAACAGATTTATTTGCATATTCTTTTGCACCTTTATAATCTTTTTCTCCTATTTTTATTCCAACCAATGTAGTAGCAGAAACTCCCAAAGCAGCACTAGGTATTATGGAAACTGTTTCTATGGTATTTGCTATTTCATTAGCGGAAAAGGAAATACTCCCAATTTTTATTATCATAAAAGCGCACAATAATCTACTTATACTAAATGTAGCTTCTTCTAAAGATGCTGGTATATACATATTTAAAATGTCTTTTATCTTATCTATTTTAAACAATTTAAACAAATTTATATTGCCATGAGATTTTAATTTATCTAACATGTATATAAATGAAAATATAAAACCCATTATTTGAGATAATATGGAAGCTAATGCTGCTCCAAATACACCTAATCCTTTTTTTCCTATACCAAATATAAAAATAAAATCCAATATAATTTTACAGCTACTTACTATTACTGCTGTAAAAAAAGGTATTCTTGTATTCTTATATCCTCTTAGTATAGAATTTATAATTTCCGTATTCATTTTAAAAAAAATTGAAATAGCCATTGTCTTATTAAAAACATTAGCTATTTTAAGTATATCTCCTCTTGCACCTGCCATATATAAGATTTTTTCACTTTTATAAAACATAAGATAACTTATTAAAAATGAAATTATAACTCCTAAAAATAAACCACATATAGAGTATTGTTGTGCATTTTTATAATGTCTACTTCCTATACTTCTAGCTATTAGTGAAGTTAGAGAAACTGCAAGACCTACGGAAATAAACACATCACAAAGAGTAAAAATAACTCCATTGCTTAATCCTACTGCAGTTAAACATTTATTACCACCATAATTTCCTATCATCATCATATCAAATACTATCATTAGATTATATAATGTCATTTCTGCTATGATCGGAATAGAAGTGTCTAGAATTTCTTTCATCGTATATTTTTTTGTCATATCATCCCTCATAAAAATTAATTATATTTATCCGATGACTATCCGCTCTAATACTCCCATCTTATTCAAAGTTGGTTCAAAGAGCGGTTACGTCCCTGGATAACGATTTCTAAGCTTTAGTGGAAGTAAAAAACTTCCTCTAAATCTAAGAACTCTGTTTATACCTTAAAATTCATTTAACAAATTTTATATAGAATTTTTATTTAAATTTTGGGGAAATACTAAACTATAAAATATGCTAACTTAAAGCATTAAACTCTATTACTTTATATATTCATATTTATATTGGGTTATGAATAATTTCATTTTTAAATATTTTATTCCCTTTTTATCAACTTCAAGAACTTTATTTATAATAAAATTTCTAGGAGGACAAAAATAAAATGAATAAGCAGAAGAAGTTAATTTTAATTATAATTTTATGTATATCTATTACATATCTTTTTTTATATAATAATAACAAAACCTATGTCTATACTTCTTTACAAGAAGAAAATTCTTTAGATAAAGATTTAGTTAAAAATAACTTAGAAGAAATATATAAAAAAAGATGTGAATCTTTTACTTCTTTAGATTTAAAATCTTTAGAGGATTATTTTGATACTTCTCATAAATACGGTGAATGGTCTTTAGCACATGAAATTAAAAGAATTAAATATTTAAATGATTGGTCTTATAATAGAGGAATTAAATTTACTAATGTAGCTTCTTCTTTAAAATTTAAAAAAATATCGCCAACTAAAAAAGGTGTGAGGGTATCTTTAGATGAAGTGTATAAATTTGATTATGAGTATAAATCTGATGAAACACCTACTAAAAATTCTTTTGGTGTTTCCATACAACATACTGTAGATTTAGTAAAAAAAGATGATGGGTGGATTATATTTACAGACTGGTATACTGATTGTTTTGAAGATGCTCTTAAATCTTATTCGGCTGATACAGATAATTTAGATAAACAAACTTCTCCTCCAAAATATAATATTAACTCATGCTCTAAAAATTATGAACCTAATTATGAAGGTAAATATAATAGAATAAAAGCTATAGAGTATGCAGATAAATATTGCGGTATTCCTTGGGCTAGCGGAAATGATCTAAAACATAATAAAAAATATAAAAATTTCACTGGTGCTGGAGGAGATTGTACAAATTATGTTTCTCAAGTTTTAGGCGATAAAGAAGCTGGTGGCCTACCTTTCGATGGAACCTGGTATTGTAGGTATCATAAATATGGTGGAGGTGAGGGAAGTAAAGCTTGGGTGAATGCAGATGCTTTTAGAAATTACCTTATATATAGCGGAAAAGGAAATTTAATAAAGAAAGGTTCCTTTGAAGATTTAATAAAACCTACTGATAATTATAGCTGCGGTATTATAGAAAAATTAGAACTAGGTGATATGATTTGTTACGCCCTAGGAAGTAATATAGATCATTTTGCAATAGTTACTGGCTGGGATTCCCATGGATATCCTTTAGTAAATTCCCATACTACTGATAGATATAGGGTTCCTTGGGATTTAGGTTGGGGAGATAAAAATATATTTTTTCACTTGATTCATATAAAATAAATATTATAATAAATTTCAAATAATATTTTAATACAAAGTTGCCACTAATAAATTTTTATGGGCAACTTTATTTTTTTATTTTAAAATTTTATCTATTGTAATATATATGTATCTATTATAAGTTAATATATATTATAATAAATATATATTATTTTTTAATAATTCCTATAAGATTATTTAATTATATAGAGGTCGTGATCATAATGAAATTATATAAAAAATCCCTAAATATAATATTGTTGATTTTTTTATTATCCATAATTATTACTAGTATTTTTTCAGAAACTTATATAATAAAAAAATTTAATAACATAGAAATTAAATATAATGTATCTAAAACTGAGCAATTATTAAAATTAATAAATAAAGATATTGAAAGTACTTATGATTTAAATAAAGATTATGCTATATGGGATGATACTTATAAATTTATAAATGATAAAAATAATAATTATATAGAAACTATTTTAAAAGAAAGTAGCATTTTTAAAAATTTTAATATTGATTTAATATTATTTGTAAATAAAGATAATGATATAGTATTTCAGCAATATTATAATAAAAATAAAAAATTAAGTAAAAAAAATATAAATTATCTTTCTTCCATTGCTATTTCTAATATTAAAAGTACTCATCCTCTTAAAGGCCTAACAAAACTTGATGATTCATTGCTATTGATGACCGCTGCACCTATTACAGATACTTTAAATTCTAAAACCCCTAACGGTGCCATGATATTTATTAAATTTTTAACCAAAGAAAATATTAATAAATATCATGGTAATACTACTAATTTTGAAATTATAGATTACAAAAATTTGTATAATGTTATATATAAAAAAAATGATATATCTATAGTTGAAGGTAATGATAATTTAATTGAAAGCTATGGATTAATAAAAGATATATTTAATAATAATTCCTTTATGTTAAAACTAAATATAACTAGATATATCTACTTTGCTGCGAAAGAAAATATCAAATTTTTTCTATTTGTTATATTTATTTTAGGTATTTTTATGAGTATACTTCTTATAAAAATTTTAAATGAATTAGTACTTAAAAGAATTCATACTATAGAAAAAACTTTAAATTATGTAGCTAAAACAGCAGATTTATCTGTACGTTTAGATACTACAGGAAATGATGAAATAACAAGTTTAAATAAAAACTTTAACAATATGTTTGATATGTTAGAAACATCAAAAGAAGAAATTATAGAAAACCAAAAAAAATATAACTATCTTTTTTCTAGTGTTATAACTAACTTCTCCTATAACAAAATAGTAAAAAATAAAGATTCTAATATTATAGATTTTAAAGTAGTAGAAATAAACAACTATTTTAGCCAATTATTGAATACAGATAAGGAAAATATAATTGGAGAACATATATCTTCATTTATTCCCTCTATCTTAAATGAAAATCCAATTTTAACAAAATCCATAAAAAAGATCTCTTCTGTAGGTGGTAAAGAAACTTTAGAAGAAATTTATATAGAAGAATTAAGAAAATGGTTTTCCGCAGTGGTTTATAGTATGGAGTTAGATTATTTCGCCCTACTTTTAACAGATATAACTGAAAATAAAAAAGATAAAGAGAAAATTTTAGGACTAGCTTATTATGATTCTCTTACTGGTCTTTCAAATAGAAAAAAAATTATAGAAACTATAAATAAAACTATAAAGAACTATAGGAATAAAAGATTTGCTGTTTTATTTATAGATTTAGACCACTTCAAGTCTATAAATGATACTTTAGGTCATGATGTTGGGGATTACGTTTTAGAAAAAGTTTCTGCTAGATTCAAAATGTTGATAGGTCCTAATCATAAAATTGGTAGACTTGGTGGAGATGAATTTATAATTGTACAAATTATAAATTCTATAAGTGATGCTGAAAAACTAGCCGGTAAAATATGTACCACTTTAAATCATCCAATAAAATATAAGGAAGATGATTTATTTATTGGTGCTAGCATCGGCATAAGTGTCTATCCAGAAGATGGTAAAGACACTTCTACACTAATGAAAAATGCAGATGCTGCAATGTATGCAGCAAAAAAAAATGGTGGATATAAATATGAAGTATATTCTAGAAGCATGAATGAAAGAGCCCTAGATGATTTAATTCTAGAAAATAGATTAAGGCGAGCTTTAGAAAAAAATGAATTATTAGTGTATTTTCAACCTATTTACCACTTAAAGACATCCAAAATTATAGCAGTAGAGTCTTTAGTTAGATGGAAATTTGATAATAAAATTATAAGCCCTAATCAATTTATTCCATTAGCTAAAAACATTGGTGAAATAGCTAATATAGATAATTGGGTATTAAATAAAGCTTGTTCTCAGTGTCATTTATGGGAAAGACAAAATAATAATGCCTTGTATGTATCTGCAAATATATCTTTTAAACAAATGAAGGATAAAAATTTTGTAGATAATGTTTTAAATATACTTAAAACTACTAAACTACCACCTAGCTACTTATGTCTAGAAATAACAGAGGATGAAGCTATGGAAGATGTGGATCTAAGTATTAGAACTTTAGAAGCATTAAAAAAACATGGAATAAAAATATCTCTAGATGATTTTGGTACTGGTTATTCATCCTTAAGTTATGTTACCAAATTACCTATAGATAATATTAAAATAGATAAAAGTATTATAAAAAATATTCACAAAGATAATAAAAGTTTACAAATAGTAAAATCTATAATACTTATGTCTAAAAGTTTAGATATAAATATTATTGCAGAAGGCGTTGAGATAATTGATCAGCTAGAAATTCTTCAAGAACTAGATTGCGATTCTATTCAAGGTTTTTATATCTCTGAACCATTACCTATAAAAAACTTTGAAAGTAAATTTATTAGATAATTTTACAATTGAAATTTTTTCTGGAAATTTTTAATCATTTAGACTAAAAAGCTGTTTCAAGATAGATTTAATTTTAATTTAGCAAATATAAAGAGAGTGTCTCAAAATAAGAATAGCCTTAATTTTAATATAGTAAATATAAATAATACATGTAATAAACATATGAATGAACTTTAGTAGTTCTTAATTTGACGGAATTAAAAATTTTTGTAATTCCTCACAGGACGTGAGGAGCCAGCAGCGAATCCAGAGGAGGTTGCCTCTTTTACTGGGTAAAAAATTTTTAATGAAGTCGAATTTAGAACTACTTAGTAAAATGAATTGCTTTATGAATGTATTATTTATATTTACAGTTTTAAAATTAAGGCTATTTTGAGACATACTCTTGCGGTATTAAGACTAAATCTATTTTGTTTTGAAACTATAATTTTTCATTTTTTACAACATTAATCTTGCTTTTCTTATAGACATAAATTCCTATAATTGTAGTTAGTATAACTAAAAGTACAGGAACTATAAATTTTGAAGTTAACGGATTCATAACATTTTTCCCCATATAAGAATAACATAATGTTTCTGGTATAACTCCTAATAAAGATCCTAAAACAAAATGCTTATATTTCATTTTTGTAAGTCCTGAGGCATAACTTAAAGGATCATAGGGGAATATTGGTGGAAACCTCAAAAGAAATATAATCTTAAACCCTTCTTTTTCTATATTATTATCTAACTCTACAGCTTTTCCCCTTAAAATCTTATCCACAAAGGATTTGCCTAGAAGCCTGCTTAACCAAAAGGCCAAGCTTCCAGATAAGAAAAAGCCTAACATATTTAATATAAATCCCTTTACAGGTCCAAATAAGATTCCACCTACAAGGGACAACATAGAAGCTGGAATAATAAGAACTAAGGGTTTTAAAGCATACACTAATAAAAAACATATAGATGAAAACTTTCCACAACTTTGAATATATTTTACTGTACGTCTTATATTCATTCTTCTAATTGTATGTCCATGTTTTGCTAAAAACACAGCTACAATAATAACAATTAAACTTAAACCAATTATTTTGAATAAATCTTTTTTATTTTTCATAAGTTAACATTCTCCTCAACACATTCTACCTTTTTTCTATACAAATTAAAAATGGTGGATCATTAGCTTGGTTTATAAATGAATTTTTCATAACATTATAAACCTTTTGATCTAGTGCACTTGTAAATTTCTCCAAAACAGCTTTTTCTTCTTTTCCATTTTCATGACCATAATATATTACCAATAAAACTATACCATTATCATCTAATAGCTTTAAAGCTTTTTTTAGTGCTTTTAGAGTAGTTTCTGCTTTAGTTGTTATATTATGATCTTTTCCTGGTAAATATCCTAAATTAAAAATAAATAGTTTTACCTTTTCTTGTATATACCTGTCTAAATTCTCATGTCCATCATTTATAAGAGTTATATTTTTATAATCAATATCTTTTAATTTTTCTTTTGTTTTGTCTATAGCTTCTTTTTGAATATCAAAGGAAATTACTTTTCCTTCATTTCCCACTAAATTTGCTAATAATATAGTATCATGTCCTTTACCTAAAGTACAATCTACAGCTATATCACCAAATTCTAATGTATTTTCACATATATATTTTGCTATACTAACTGCGTTATTAAACTTTTCTTTTGACATTTTCTACCATTCCCTTTTTATAGTTAACCCATCTATATTTCTATTATTTTATTATGTGTGTGTTTTTATTTTTTAAAATAGTATCTGTCCATTTTTTGACGTAATCTGCCGTAGCCCACTCTGCCATAACTACAGTTTCTTTATCTAGCTCCATTTGATAAACAGGCTTATTAGATAGTTTTCCATCCTCCATAGTATATACATATAACTCTTTTTCTGTAGTTATTATAGCTAAATCTTTATTAGGAGAAGTATAGGCATCTAAGGCATTAGGAACTTTACTTTTAATACTATTCCAAGATAAATGTAAATCGTCATAATTTAATATTTTTTTAGGTATCTCAGTATTGATATTAAAGTCTATATATTCCTCTTTATTAACTATTCCATTTAATCTACCTTTAAGTATCCAATGTCCATTTCTTCTACTAAGAAAAAAACTATCATTTCTACAGCTTTTTTCTACTTTATTTAATATATCTTTATCCTTAGATTTAATGCAACTTTCTAAAGATGATGCTAATATTTTTTCACTATCCTTCTCTATTATATCACCTATATTTACCCCTGCCATTGCATTTATATTGTCAATAGGTAACATTTTAACTTTATATAACTCAGTAGGCTGATTTTTATGAATATTATTATATTCTATAGATATGTAATCATTACTTACAAATAATATATCCCTATATATATTTCTATTTTTAATATCCTGTTCTAGTATAAAATTATTTTTTATTGGATAGTTATTATATAATGGATTTACAAATATAGTATCTTGTATATTATTTAAATTATTTATTCTATTAACTCCAATTTCACAAAATCCATTTTTCCTAGGCACAAATAAATTCTCCGTTTCTATCACATTCTTTAAATTTCTATTTCGGGAAGAAATAAAAATAGTTCTGTATTTTTTTTCATTTTTATACTCATCTACATAGTCCTCTTTTGAACTTTTTAATCCTATCAATATACCGGTCCTTAATAATGTATATCTCTTGGGCATTACTATATCCTGTGAGGAATTTTTTTCTTTTATATTATATTTAGGTTCAATATATGAATTATTAGATTTTTTTGTTAAGATTAATAATTGATTATCCACACATACTAATAATTTCTTTTCATCTATTTTTATAAAATCATAGAAAGGATTATTGTCCCAGGAAGTTGAAATAACTTCTATTTCTTTTTTATTTATATTTAATCTATTAGGCTTGAGTTTTAATTTATATAGAAAATACTCTTCTGTTTTTACGGTTTTAACCTTAAATTCAGGTAATTTACATACTTCATTTCCTAATATTATATATTCAGAATTTATAATAACATCCTTATCTTTTAGTTTTAGCCTTAATTTACTATCTTTGTCTAAATTGCTAAAATCAATTTTCCAAGTTCCTTGTATTGGACAGGAGTTGTTATTAGGAGCTACTATATTATTTTTATTATTACCTAAATTCACACAGGCAGTTATGGTTAATGAATAAATAAAAATCATAAATATTAATAGAATTTTACTTTTTCTCATATGAATTCTCCTAGTTATATATACTAAATTAATATTAATTATATTTAACTATAAAATAAATTTGTATTATAGTTTTATTACTGGTAATTTTACCGATATAGTAGTGCCTTTGTTCTCTTCGCTTTCTATATGTAATACTCCATTGTGAAGCTTTACTATTTCATCACATATGGATAACCCTATGCCATTTTTTGATTTACCACTGTTACCTTTATAAAACTTTTCTTTAACCCTCGGTAAATCTTCCTTGCTTATCCCTACCCCTGTATCTTTCACAAAAATTGTTATATATTCTTCTTCATACTTAATATTTAACTCTACTAGTCCTCCTTCTGGAGTAAATTTAAAAGCATTATCCAATAAATTTATTAAAACTTGTTTTATTCTATTTTTATCACCATATATATTAGGCAGTTTATTTATACAGGTTGCTTTAAAATTTATTCTATTTCTATAAGCATAGGGTTCTAATTGCTTTCTTACTGTATCTATTATTTCACATATATTTATTTCTTCTTTATTTAAATTCATCTTTCCTGATACGAACTTTGAAAAATCTAATAATTCTTCTACCATTCCGCTTAGTCTTTCGCTCTCATCTTCTATTATTTTTAATCCATCTTTTAAAACTTCTTTATCTACTTCATTAGAGTTTAATGTTATTGACCATCCCTTTATGGAGGTCAAAGGAGTTCTTAGTTCATGGGATACAGAAGATATAAATTCATTTTTTAGCTGATCTTTTTTTACTATCTCATCTGCCATATAATTTAATGTATCTGATAGTTCTCCAAACTCATCATCAAACATTTTTTCACTTTTAACTTTAAAATTACCAGAGGCCATCTTATTTGCTACGTAAGTTAATTCTTTTATAGGTTCTGTTATACTATTAGCTAAAAATAGACTAACTAAGCCAGATATTAAAATTACTACTAACCCAATAAGTAAAAAGCCTAAAGATATCCTTGCTATATCACTATTTACATATCTTAATGAAGTTATAAATCTTAATACTCCAACTATTTGATTGTCTGATTTTAATGGATAGGTTACTGCCATTACACCAGAAGTATCATAGTCAACTTTGCCTAACCATACTCCTTTTTCTCCTTTTAATGCCTTTTGAACATCTGAAGTCTTTATCTGGTCTTTATTTGATACTCCTATAGAATCCATTAAGACTTTACCCTTTGTATCTATTATTTGTACCTGAGCAGAGGTCTGTCTCCAAAATACATCTACATTATCTAATACATTATCTTCTAAGGGTGAATTTGAAAAATATTTGTTATAAAATTCTGCAGAAGTTTTTATTTGATTAGAAATAGCATCCTCTAAATTATTATAATAATAATGTCTTGTAAAAAGAATTAATAAAAATTCTAGTATAAAAACACTTATTATTATAATTAATATGAAATTTACCATTAACCTTCTTTTTACACTTATTTTACTCATAATAACTCCTTAAGTGTTTTGCCATCTATAACCTGTTCCCCATACAGTATTTATAAATTTAGGCTCAGATGGTGTTTCTTCTATTTTTGATCTTAATCTTCTTATATTTACATCTACAATTTTAGAATCTCCCATAAAATCATAGCCCCAAACTAAATCCAATAACTCATCTCTATTAAAAGCTTTCCCCGGATTTTCAATAAATATTTTCATAAGTAAATATTCTGTTGGGGTTATGTCTATTTCTTCTTCATCTTTATAGATTTTTTTTGAATAAAGATCTATTTTAAATGGCCCTCCAGTTATTATATTATCATCATTTTCCTTTACTGCATTAACCCTTCTTAATATAGCTTTTATTCTTAGAGTAAGTTCTAAAGGATTAAAGGGTTTTATTATATAATCATCTGCCCCATATTCTAATCCTAAAACTTTATCTGTATCTTGGCTTTTAGCGGTAAGCATTATTATTCCCATATTAGTGAACTCCTGTCTTAGAATTTTACACACTTCTAATCCATCCATCCCTGGTAACATAATATCTAATATAACTACCTCTGGTTTATGTTCTCTTGCTTTTTCTACCCCCTCTTCTCCTGTTTCTGCTTCTATTACATCAAAATTATTCATCTTCAAATTTACTTTTACAAAGCCTCTTATAGAAGGTTCATCTTCTACTATTAATATTTTATCCATATATTCCACCTCAGTTTTTAGTATCTTATTTTTATATCTTTAGTATATTGTAATTTTTGCTTTCTTTACAACTTTTAACTATAAATTTAAGATATTTTATATATATACTATTTTAAGGCTTTGAATTCGTAGCCCTGTGATATTAAATACTCTATTATATCTGGCAATGCCTCTACAGTAGTTTTTTTCGCTGCACAATCATGCATTAGCACAACTACATGATTTTTTCCTTCAATAGTACTTTTTACATTTTGTATTAATTTCTCTTTTGGTATATTATTTCCTTCTGCATCTCCATTTAAAGCATTCCAATCCATGTTATAATACCCCTTCTTTTTTATAGCCTCTTTATAAGGATTTAATCTATCTCCAAAAGATCCTCCAGGAAACCTTACTAGTTTTATATCATAGTTAGATCCTACTATAGATTTTATAACATTTTGAGTTTTATCTACTTCATTTACAAAAACATCTACGCTAGAATAAATATTTTTATAATTATGAGTATAAGTATGATTGCCTATGGAATGCCCCTCTTTAATTTGTCTCTCTATTATACTTTTATTCTCCCTTGCTAAGTTTCCCACTACAAAAAAAGTAGCCTTTATGTTGTATTTTTTTAATATATCTAATATATCATTACTTAGATAGCTTGGTCCATCATCAAAGGTTAAAAAGGCTATTTTCTTACCGTCTTTCTTAAATACTTGCTTAGCATCATATTTGTCCTTTACATATTCACTAAACACTACCTTATCATCCATTTGTTTAATTACCATTTTACTATCGTTAACCATTTCTTTTTTCATAACTTGTTTTTCATTATTTTTATCTACTATGTTTTTGGTGACGAAAAAACCTGCTATAAAAAACAAAGCACATATTGTTATTAATAAAATTTTATTTTTTTTATCCATATTAACAGCCTCCAAAAACTTTCATTTATAATAATACTAATTTAAATAGAATTTTGGGTTACAAACTTATTAAAATATATTTATAAATAATAGCTATTATAATTATATTGTAATTATTTTTAGTCTTATTTACCACATAACATTTAATATAACTAATAGTTATATTTAAATAGCTTTATCTATACAACTTGAAACAATTTTATCACCTTCCTTACATTAAATTAATACTAAATGAATTTTATTTAATATTTATTATAGATTTACTATAAATCTTTTTCATATCATCTTTAATAATATATGAAGAACTTATTTAATAATGAACATAAAAAGGCAGTTCTTAATAATTAAGAACTGCCTTTCTCTATTATGAAAATTAACTAAATAAATTTTTTATCCAGTTACCTATTCCGCCTTTTTCTTGTTCTTGAGCAGATGTTTTATCTTGTGTTGATGCTTTCTCTTCCTTCTTAGGTTCTTCTTCTTTTGGTTTCTTTATTTCATCTGTTCTCATTATGAATTTAACATTACCTTCCATGTCATCCCCTAAGCCTGTGAAAGTTCCATAATTCTTAGATAGGTTAACTATTTCATCTTTTACATCTAATATTTCTTTTACATCTGTTATCTTTGTACCCAATTTATCATCTATTTTCTTTACGCCTTCATTATTAAACTTTGTCATGTTAACACTTAACTCTTTATTTCCTTTAGCAATGTTATTTGCACCGTCACTTAGTTTTGAAGTAGCACCTTTTGCTAACGATAAGCCACCATTTAATTTTCCTGCTCCCCCAGTTAATTTACTTGCTCCTGCACTTAATTGTGATGTTGCTCCTTTTGCTGCTGATAAACCACCATTTAGCTTATTGGATCCATCTACTAATACATTGGATTTTGAATCTAAGGCAGATAATCCTACTTTTAATTTTTCACTTCCTTCATTTAATTGACCTATTGCTTCTCCTAATTTAGGAGTTGATTGTTCTACATTTTTGTTAAGCTCTTTTGCACCTTGGCTTAAGCCTGATGTTCCACTTACTAAATCATTAGTACCCTTATAAAGTTTTTGTGAACCTTCGTATAAATTCTTTTGTCCTTGTTGCACTTGACTTATGCCTGTATCTAAATTTTGTGCACCTTGTTTTGCCTCTCCAAGTTTACCTTCTAAATTTGATAATCCTCCAATAATTTGTTGACTACTTCCTTGCATTACTTCTAATGAAGCTATCTCTGCATCAATTTTTTGAAGTACTGATGTTCTTACACTTTCATCTTCTATCTGATTTGCTACCGCTCTTAGATTTCTCATATTATTTAAATTATTATTTATTCCATTAATCTCCTGCTGTTTAGCAGCTTTAATACTAGCTGCAGCTCCTGCTGCTTGTTCCATTCCACCTGCAATTTGTTGGGTTCCTGCTTTTATATTTTCTGTATTTTTAACTAACTCTCCCAATCCATCACTTATTTTTGCTGTATTCTCATTTATATTTTTTGCTCCAACTTCTAATTTTATAGAACCATCTTGAATCTGATTTGTTGCTTTTGGTAATTCCTTCATTTTCTCAGTCTCTTTACCTAATTTTGATATTCCATCATTTAATTTTACTGCACCATTTTTAGATGTATTTACCCCTCCTGTGTATTGTTTTATTCCTGCTGCTAAATCTCCTGTTTTTGCTTCCATTTGTTCTATAGCGCCACCAAATTTATTCATATTTCCTGATAACTGTCCAATACCACTATATAACTGTGATGCACCTGATGCTAATTGTCCTGTTTTACCAGCTAATTCACTATTACCATTTGCTAATTTAGAAGCTCCGTCTGCTAATTTAGAGGATCCATCTTCTAATTTTGATGTGGCATCTTTTATATCATTTATACCATTTTGTAGTTCATCTATTTTATCTGATTTTTCTATTTTGTCCATTTCTGGTACTTTTGTTGTAGCTGTCATCATTATAGGTGCTAATTCAAAATCTTTTGCATCCGCTGTTATTTCTATTTCATCTTTTAAATCTATATCAAGTATATTTTCATCCACATTTAAGCTTTCTTTTAATCCTGGTACAGTTACAAATGTTATAGCTTGATTATTTCCGTCGGATATTATTTCTCCTTCACTTACTTCTACATTTGTAAATTTATCTATTGGAAGATTTACTACTGAAGCTACTGCAAAAGGTGTATATATAGTTCTTTCCTTTCCATTTACAGTTACTTTATGAGCATCTGTGTTTTTAATTTTTATATTGATAGTTACTTTTCCTGATTTTCCTGCTAATTCTTGTGGTTTTATTTCTTTTCCATCTAATTTATAAACTATGTCTGTTTCTATAGGCAGCTTTTTATCTGTTTTTCCTTGATAGAATATGTCCTTTTTATCTGATTTCCAAGTTACTTTATCTCCTGAAATTTCAGGCTTTTCATTTCCTTTTATATTTTTTATTCCTGTTAGTTCTGATTTATCTTTTATACTTATTCCTGCGTTTTCTGAATGTAACCAATCACTAACTATCTTCTCTTTTATTACTCCGTTTTGATTTAATGTAACATAAACTGATTCATCCTTTTTAATAGTATCTGCAGCATATACTACATTTGAACTAAGCATTGAACCTATTATTACTAAACTTGCAACTTTCTTAGACATACATTTATAATTCATCCTAACCATCTCCTCAAATTTTATTTATCTTCTAAGCTGACATTTTATTTGCTTCTTTTGATGTATTACTTTTTCTCCATCCCTTTGTTGTCTTAGCTATTATAGGCTCTGCTACTATCAATATGGATGGTAATATAAATACTGTTACAAACATACTTATGATAGCTCCACGAGCCATTAATATACATAAGCTATCAATTAACTCCATTTTAGAAACAATAGCAACCCCTGCAGTTGCACTAAAGAATGTTAAAGAGCTTGTTATTATAGATTTTGCTGAACCTTGTATAGATATTTTCATAGCCTCAAATTTATCATGACCATATCCCAATTCTTCTTTAAACCTATTTGTCATTAATATAGCATAGTCTACAGTAGCCCCCAACTGTATAGTACCTATTACTATAGAAGCTACAAATGGTATCTCCGTTCCTGTGTAAAATGGTATACCCATATTTATAAATATAGCTAATTGAATAGCTGATACTAATATCACTGGAATTGATACTGACTTAAACACAAAGAATATTATTGCAAATATAGCTAATATAGAAACATAACTTACATTTTTAAAATCTTTATCTGCAATTTCTATTAAGTCTTTTGTTAAAGGTCCTTCCCCTGCTATCATTGCTTCTTTATCATAATTTTTTACTATTTTATTTATCTCTGTTATTTGTGCGTTTTCTTCATCTCTAGCTGCTTTATATTCTGAATTCGCTATTATTAAATTGTAACCACCTTTTTTAAAGGTATCTTTTACTTCCTGTGGTAAGAAACTTTCTGGTACAGCTGAACCTATTATTTTATCATAGGATAGTACTTTACCTATACCATCTACCTTTTCTATTTTTTCTACCATTTCTTTTATTTCATAAGGTTTTACTTTATCTCTTACTATTATAAAATGAGTTGTTGTCATATTATAATTATCTTTTAGTTTATTTAAGGCTACAATAGATTGCATATCTTTAGGTAAAGTTTCATCTAAATTATAATAAACCTTAGCATTTTTTTCTCCATACACTGCAGGCAGGAATGCTATTAAAAATATAATTATAAACAATTTGTATTTTTTAGTTACTAATCCTGCAGTCTTATTAAACTCTGGCAATATAGTTTTATGAGTATATTTATGAATGGCTTTATCAAAGTATAATATAAAAGCTGGAAGTATTGTTACTGTAGATATAACGCCTAAAACTACTCCCTTTGCCATTACAAGTCCTATGTCTTTTCCTAAAGTTAAGTTCATTGCACATAATGCTAAGAACCCTGCTATGGTTGTAAGAGAACTACCCCCTATAGCTGTAATAGTATTGCTCACTGCCTCTGCCATAGCTTCATTTCTATTTTCAAATTTTTCTTTTTCTTCTTCATACCTATGAAGTAAAAATATTGAGTAATCCATGGTAACCCCTAATTGGAGCACTGCTGCTAAGGCTTTAGTTATATAGGATATTTCTCCTAATAACACATTAGTTCCCATATTGTAAGCTACTGCAAAACCTATGGATATAAGGAATATAAATGGTACCAATGTGGATTCCATAGTAAGCATTAAAACTACTACTGATAAAGCTACTGCTGTCAATACATAAAAAGGTGTTTCTTTGTCTGATAAATCTTTAGTATCTTTTATTATTGCTGACATTCCGCTCAAAAAGCATTGCTTATTTAAATGTGTTCTTACGTTTGCTATAGCTTCTTGTGTTGTTTCTGATGCCGGTGATTCCTTAAACTTTATGATCATTAGTGTAGAATCCTTATTATAGAAAGAATCTTTTATTTTATCTGGCAATATTTCTTTTGGTATAGATGTGTCCATTAAATCATCTACCCAAAGTACTTTTTCTACACCATCAACTTTAGCTATTTTATCTTTAATCTTCACTATGTCTTTGGCTTCCATATTATCAATTACCACCATAGAAGTAGCAGCACTAGAAAAAGTTTTA
This sequence comes from Clostridium sp. CTA-1, assembly GCF_054768215.1. Taxonomy (NCBI): domain Bacteria; kingdom Bacillati; phylum Bacillota; class Clostridia; order Eubacteriales; family Clostridiaceae; genus Clostridium; species Clostridium sp. CTA-1. The sequence goes on along the minus strand of NZ_BAAAAP010000004.1, from coordinate 177,213 downwards.
TCTAATACCTTTTGCCCCTTTACCGTATCTAATTGCTCTGGAAGATAAGATAGTATATCATAGTTTATCTTTGTCTTTGCCATTCCATAAAAAGATGGTATTAACAAAGCTATTGCTACTATAAGAACTAGCACCCTCTTTTCTGTAATAAATTTCCCAAATTTTTTCACTGGAATCATCTCCCTATATAAATTTAAAATTTATGATTTCTGTATACTTTGCTCTCATTTCATTTATAATTATCAGAGCATAATGACTTTAAGTCATTTATCACAATACCAATTATATACTAAAATGACTTAAAGTCAATACTATTTTTTGTTATTTATATTAAAAATTTTTTAAGTTTTTTTTAACAGAATATAGCCTATTTATTTACTTTTACAATTTAAAATATAAAAATATATATAAAAAAGATGTCTCAAAATTAAATCTATTTGAGACATCTCATTTTTTATATTTGAATATATAATTTTAAGACTTTTTATCTAATCACTATATTTAATACTTCAACTGAAATTAAGAATTTCGTTTATTATAAATATAAAGTATTATATTAGCACTGATTATGCCGATTAAAGCTCCTACTAATACATCTGATGGATAATGAACATATAAATATAATCTTGAAAAAGCTATAGAAAAAGCTAATATATATATGGGTAATTTAAATTTTTTTATTTTTTTTCCTATAACTATAGCTACGGCAAAGGATGATACTGTATGTCCTGATGGGAAAGAAAAACTTTTAGGTGCTTTAACCAATAGATTTATTCCTTCTATAGCCGTAAAAGGTCGTCCCCTTTGTACTAAATTTTTAAGTACCACCTCACCTATTAATGAACTTAGTACTAATGAAGCTATACATAGCATTCCTACTTTTCTATATTTCTTGCTTATTAACAATAATAAAGATATTGCTATCCAAATTAATCCCAAATTCCCTATAGATGTTATAAATATCATTATTTTATCTAAAAAATCATTTGCTATATTCCTATGAATAAAGTCTAATAAGTATATGTCCACATTTTGTATAAAATTCATCTCTTATCCTCCGTTAATTTTTTATTTCAATCCAACTTATCATAATTATATTTTAAAATACTATTGTAACATATTTTTTATTATAGAATATTATAAATTGAGCAATTTTAAAAGGAGTTCTTTATGTACCCATTCTTTGGTAATCCAAATTATTCTAATACTTATGATGCAAATGAAAATTTTGTATGTCCATATTTTTTAAGTTCTTATAATAATTCTGAGAACAACTGTGAAAACTTTAGAGGAGAATATTGTAACTTTGAAAATTCAGAAGAAAACATGAAAAATAGAAATATAGAAGGAACTGAGTATGAAGGTCTTCTTAGAGCTTGGGGCCCTTGGAATAATCTAGGTGGTAATATTACTTCTGGTTTAGGGGCTTCTTCTTGGGCTGCTAATAGAATAGACTTATTTGCTAGAGGAAGAAATGGAGAATTAATTCATAATTGGTTCGATAATGGTAGATGGAATTATTGGGAAAATCTTGGAGGAATTTTAACCTCTTCTCCTAAAGCTGTATCTTGGGGTTTTAACAGAATTGATGTAGTATGTCGTGGTACTGATAATGCTATGTATCATAAATGGTGGAATGGCTCTAGTTGGAGTGGCTTTGAAAATCTCGGTGGAAATCTTACATCAGCTCCTACTATTTGTTCCTGGGCTTCTAACAGATTAGATTGCTTTGTTAGAGGTACCGATAACCAACTACACCATAAATGGTGGGATGGCTCTAGTTGGAGTCAGTGGCAAGCTCTAGGGGGAAATCTTACTTCAGGTCCAGGTGCAGTTTCTTGGGGACCTAATAGAATTGACGTATTCGCCCGTAGTAGGAACAACACCCTAATTCATAAATGGTGGAACGGAACTAGCTGGAGTCAGTGGGAAGACTTAGGTGGATTCTTAACTTCTGCCCCTTGTGCTTCCTCTAGAGGACAAAATAGGATTGATGTTTTTGCTCGTGGAAGAAATAATAGACTTATATATAAATACTGGGATGGATCTCGTTGGAGTGATTGGAGTGATCTCAATGGTAATTTAACATCTGAGCCAGTTTCTGTTTCTAAAGATTCATCTACCATAAATATATTTGCAAAAGGTCCTAGAGAAAATGTTATAGAGAGAATATACTCTTAAATTATATTTGATTTAATATCTACAACAAAAATACACCCCATAAACTAATTTATTTTTATTAAAAAGTTCTAAAATTGACTGAATTAAAAATTTTTTACCCATTTGATTCATCTTTCTTAAGTTCACACCTAATTTCTTATCCCCTATGAGAAATTAGGTGAATTTTTAATTAGGTTAAGTTTAGAACTACTAAAGCTTATTCATATGTTTATAAAGCTTATTTATTATCTTGCTATATCAAAATTAATTATATTTTTTCTACTGTTTATTATTATTTAATACATATATTATGTTAAAGAGGTAAAAATAACATATATCATAGCAATAAAATTCTTATTATTATAAAAGTAGGTGAACATTATTATGGTTATATATCATGATGTGGGAGGTTCTCACTCTAGCTGTGTAGCAGCTAATATACATGTTAAAAATTTACCATCAAATACGACTCCTACCAAAGAGGATTTACTAAAACTACCCACCTTTGATAAGATTACAAAAAAAGATGTAGGTCATCTTAAATTTATAGGAGTAGATGAATTTGGTCATAAAGTATATACTATAAGTGTACAATATAAACCTAATATAGTAATACCAGCTCTTAGAGACATGTATACAGAAATCAAAGGATTTGACGATGATTTAATATTGGTTAGTTCTCAACCTTTTGTAAATACATGGATGAAAATTGGTGGTTTTACATCTAGAAAATTAGGTATCGTGCCTATAGGAAGACCTATTGTAACTTATGGTACATTAAAATCCTATAAGGAAATCGTTAATTTAGTTGAAAAAGTAAAAAAGAAAATACAAATTGGTGTCCCAATGTAAAACTTTGAGACACCAATTTGTATTTTAATAATGCTTTTTATATGAAATTAATTTTTACTTTCTCTTTTATGTTTTAACTTAATCCAAATAATCTACCTACTTGATATACCTAATTTATCAGATATCTTATGTAAATCTATTTCTATATCTTTTACTTTTCTTCATCTATCATATTTATAGCTAAAAATATATTTTAATATTAATCGTAAACTTGTTCTTTTTCTAATACTTCTAAAATCATATTAGTCCTGCTTATATCATAAGTGGTAAATTGTTTTTTAGCCTTTTGTATATCGTTATAAACTTTCCAATAACCACAATATATACATTCTCTCTTAGGATCTTGTATAAAAGATTTTACTTCCTCTAAAGGTATACCTAAAAAAATACCTATTTCATGAGGACAAGTATCTTTAAACCTACTTTTTAATTTTAATAAAAATGACTCTTCATTAGAAAAATCTCTATATCCTATCTCTTTTAAAAATTCTAAGTTGTATTTATTGTATAGTACCTTATTTAAGGCTTCTTTATGATAAAACAAAATAGTTGTGCATTTATCTGTTTTTTTCAATTCTATATAATTAATTTTGTAAATTTCTAAAAATTCTTTTTTATATTTACTCCATAATAAATCTAAATTTTTACCGCTTGTGCTTAAAGTAACAATAGTGGATGGTTTTACTCCATCTAAGGTTGGAGCAATTAAATACAAAAGCAAGGAATATAAATATTTTTTATTTTCCATGGCATTTATAACATTCATATACTTTGTCACTAAATTTCTACTCATATTTAACTCCTTTTAGTGTATTACTTCCTTTCACGTTAATTTAATAACACCCTTAACATTAATTTTCCCCTATGGTATCCTTTAATGTTTTCTCAATGCTAGTCCAAGCTCTTCTAGAATAAACTATCCTAGTGTTTTGAGATTTACTTTGTTCTTTTATAGATTCTACCACAGTATGCCCAACATAATCTGTTAATACTAAAACTAAATCTGTATTGGTAGGTACCTGTATTTTTCTATGTCTAGTCCTTCTACCTGTAACATGACTTATTTTATTAAATCCCATTTCTTTTAAGTTTTCTTTTATGGTTTGAATCTTATCTCCTCCCACAACGAAAACACTCATGAATAACACCCCTAAACTATCTATTTTTAATTTATATTATATCTTTCACCCCGAAACTGAGAATCAATTTCATTTAGATTATATAACAAATGAGACATAAAATCAATAGTATTTGAGAAATAATTTGATATTTATTAGTACAAAATAAAATAAATTATATTCATTTATTAAAAAAGTAATACTGTGTCAAAATAAAATTAGCTCTATTTTGACACAGTATTACTTTTTTTGTATCGATGTTTGGTTTATGGGTAAAAACTAAAATTTTAGCTTTGTGTAACTATAATAATATTCCATACTATATATTTTAAACAAACTTATTTCTTGTTACTAAAAACATTAGTATACATTTCTTTTATTTCACTTATTAATGGATATCTTGGATTAGCTCCTGTACATTGATCATCGAAGGCTTGTTCGGACATTTCATCTAAAGTTTTGAAGAATTTATCCTTTGATACTCCCGCCTCTTCTATGGAAGTTGGAATATTTACTTCTGCCTTTAGTTTATCTATGGCTTTTATTAATAACTCTACTTTTTCATCCTCAGTTTTTCCACCTAATGATAAATAATCTGCTATCTTTGCATATTTAGCCTTAGCATTTGGATATTTATATTGTGGGAAAGCAGTTTGCTTTCTTGGCATATCCTCAGAATTAAATTTAATTGTTTCATTTATTAATAAAGCATTAGCTATACCATGTGGTACATGATGCATAGAACCTAATTTATGAGCCATAGAGTGACATACTCCTAAAAATGCATTTGCAAAGGCCATACCTGCAATAGTTGATGCATGGGCCATTTTTTCTCTTGCTTCTATATCTTTAGCTCCTTCTTTATAAGCTTTTGGTAGATATTCAAAAATAGTTTCTATAGCTTCTAAACATAATCCATCTGTGTACTCTGACGCCATAACTGATACATAAGCTTCTACTGCATGAGTTAATGCATCAATTCCTGATGCCGCTGTTAATCCCTTTGGCATATTAAGCATTAAATCTGCATCTACTATAGCCATATCTGGAGTTAATTCATAATCTGCTAGTGGATATTTTACCCCTGTTTTTTCATCAGTTATAACCGCAAAAGGAGTTACTTCTGAACCAGTACCTGCTGAAGTAGCTACTGATATCATCATTGCTTTATCTCCCATATGTGGGAACTCATATACCCTTTTTCTTATATCCATAAATCTCATAGCTAAATCTTCAAATTCTACTTCTGGATGTTCATACATTACCCACATTATTTTAGCTGCATCCATAGCAGAGCCTCCGCCTATAGCTATTATTGTATCAGGGTTAAAATCTACCATTTCCTTTGCACCCTTTTTTGCTGTTTCTAAAGTTGGGTCTGGTGCTACATCAAAGAACACTTTATAATTTATTCCTATTTCGTCCAATACATCTGTTACTTTTTTAGCAACCCCTAATTCGTATAATACTTTATCTGTAACTATGAATGCTTTTTTCTTATTCATTCTTTTTAATTCTTTTAAAGCTATTGGAAGACATCCATATTTAAAGTAAACTTTTTCTGGCACTCTAAACCAAAGCATATTCTCTCTCCTCTCAGCTACATTTTTGATATTTAATAAGTGTTTTGGTCCTACATTCTCTGATACTGAGTTTCCACCCCAGGATCCGCAACCAAGAGTTAGAGATGGTGCTAACTTAAAGTTATATATATCACCTATACCACCTTGAGCTGATGGCATATTTATAATTGTTCTTCCTGTCTTCATATTATTTGAGAATTTTTCTACTTCTTCTTTGCATTTTATTGTGTTTATATATAATGAAGATGTATGTCCAAATCCTCCTAGTTCTACTAATCTTTCTGCCTTAGTTAGAGCTTCTTCATAGGCTTTAACTTTATACATTGCTAAAATTGGTGATAATTTTTCATGGGAGAAAGGTTCTTCTAATTCTACAGATTGAACTTCTCCAACTAAAATTTTAGCCCAAGCTGGAACTTGTATTCCTGCCATTTCACCTATCTTTTGTGGTGTTTGACCAACAATTTTAGCATTTACATTTCCATTAACTAAAATTATTTTTTTAACTTTTTCTGTTTCTTCTTTATTTAGAATATAGGCTCCTCTAATTATAAATTCTTTTTTTACTTCTTCATATATGCTATTCATTACAATTACTGATTGTTCTGAGGCACAAATCATACCATTATCAAAGGTTTTAGAAAGTATTACTGAGCTTACAGCCATTTTAATATCTGCTGTTTCGTGTATTATAGCTGGTACATTTCCAGGTCCTACTCCTATAGCTGGTTTTCCTGAAGAATAAGCTGCTTTAACCATACCTGGACCACCTGTTGCAAGTACTAGATTTGTATTACTCATTACCGCATTAGATAATTCTAGTGTAGGTTCTTCTATCCAACCTATTATTTCTTTTGGTGCCCCTGCTTTTATCGCTGCATCTAAAACAATCTTAGCTGCCATTATTGTAGACTTTTTAGCTCTTGGATGAGGTGAGAAAATTATACCATTTCTAGTTTTTAGAGCTATTAAAGCTTTAAAAATAGCTGTTGAAGTTGGATTAGTTGTTGGAACTATGGCCGCAATAACACCTATTGGTTCCGCAATTTTTGTTAATCCAAAGGCTTCATCTCTTTCTATTACACCACAGGTTTTTTCATCTTTGTATTTATTGTAAATATATTCAGATGCAAAATGATTTTTTATAACTTTATCCTCTACAATACCCATACCTGTTTCTTCTACCGCCATTTTTGCAAGTTTAATTCTTTCTTTGTTAGCGGCTATGGCTGCTGCTTTAAAAATTTTATCCACCTCATCTTGAGAATATGTGGAATAAACTTTTTGTGCCTCTTTAATTTTTTCAATTTTTCTTATTAGTTCCTCAGTAGTTGTAATTTTCATAATAACACCTCTTTTAATGATAGTTTATTTTTTCACAAAGTTATCTAAAATATAAAAGTATTAATAATTAGTAATACTTAAAGTTTCTTAATTGTTATTTATTTAACAATTTCATAATAATACTTTATTAAATCAAAGTCAATAGTATTTGTTAAACTTTTATCATATTTTATTTTGTTAACCTTTTCTTTTTTTTATTTTATTTTTATTACATAGTACATTTATAAAATTATTAATTTGATATAGATAATTTGTTTATAAATTACTACCACTTATAGAATATGGGAGAATTTTGCACATTAATGTTAAAATTGAATTTATTATATTTAAAATAATATTTATGGATAAAAAAATAACTATGAAAAAATATATTTTATAATATACTTTTTACATAGTTATTTTTATTACTAAAGGGTACTGTTTATCCGATGACTACCCGCTCTAACACTCCCATCTTCTTCAAAGTGGAAGTAAAGAACGGCTACGTCCCTGGATAACGATTTCCCCTAAAGGATAACGACTTCTAATGAGTAAAACTCCTAAGAATTCTGTTAATAAGCTTTAGTGGGAGTAAAAACTCCCTCTAAAGCCAAGAACTCTGTTTATAGGATACTTATATAAAAAATTTATTCTATTATAGTTAACTCTTTACTATATTTATTTAAAACTTCACAGCCGTCTTCTGTTACTAAAACTAAGTCTTCTATTCTAACACCAACTTCACCTGGTAAGTATATACCTGGTTCTATTGAGAATATCATTCCTGGTTTTATTTCTTCAGTGTTAACTGCTGAAACGTCTCCTAAGTCATGATCTTCTATACCAATTGAGTGTCCTGTTCTATGAGTAAAGTATTTTCCATATCCAGCTTTTTCTATAACGTCTCTAGAAGCTTTATCTATATCACAGAATCTTACTCCTGGTTTAACAGCAGCTATACCTGCCATATTAGCAGCTACTACTGTATCATAAACTTCTTTTGAATGTTCTGGAACACTTTTATAGAAGAAAACTCTAGTCATATCTGAACAATAAGAATCTTTTACACAACCTATATCTAAAACTATGCAATCTCCTTCTTTAAGTTTAGAACCATCATTTTCATGATGTGGATCTGCTGCATTTGCTCCATATCCTACTATTGGATCAAATGAGAATCTTTCTGCACCTAAGTCACTATAAATTTTTGCAAGTCTTTCACCAACTTCTTTTTCTGATAAATCTTGATTTTCTTTAAATAAGCTATATAATTTTTCCATAGCAGCGTCATTTGCTTTTGATGAAGCTCTCATTAATTCTTTTTCTTTTTCATCTTTGAACATTCTTGCTCTATCTATTATTATTGAACCATTAACAAATTTGCTTCCGCCTTCTAATTCCATAAGTCTTAATAAAAAACGTGCTGGCCAATTTTTATCTACACCCATTACTTTATCTTTTTCAACATATTTAGAAATTATTTCTACTCCATCTTGGTTATCATTAAACCAAACTTTTTCTACTCCTAAGTCTTCAGTTACTGGGAATAATTCATTTATAAATAATTTATGGTTCCCATTTTCATTAAGGTAAAGAGCTATTAGCCTTTCTCCTGTATGAATCCATTTTCCTGTTAAATAAAATATAGCTGGTGCATCTGAAATCAACATTTGAGGAATTTCTCTTTCTTTCATTCCCTCTAAAACTTTATTAAGTCTTTCTTGGTTCATAAAAATCCACTCCTAAATTTATATTTATTTTTTTATTCTCTATATAAAAGAGAAACAAAATCAATATTTATTTGTGAAAAAGACTACCTTTTAGATAGCCTCTTAATTCATATTTCTATTTTTCTTCTCTAAATCCTGTTTTTTTAACAAAATTATTCCATTTCCATAAACCTATACCTATAACTAAAACTGCTCCGCCTATCATTTCTAATTCATATATAATATTTTCTTTTAAAGTTGGCATAACTGGTGCTGCTGATAAAACTATCCCTACTACTGATATTATAAGTACCATATTAGCTATAGATATAGCTTTTCCATTATTTTTAGACATTTCATATGGTCTTACTTCGTTTGGTCTGTCTTGTCTTAACTTTATATACGAACGGAATAATAAAACATATGGGAATAATGATGTTAATGCTGTCATTGTAACAAGCACATTATATATTGCATCAACGGATGGTAACAATGTAGTAGTTAATAATATTATACTTACTATAACCGCTTGTAATATAACTGCTTGTACAGGTATATTGTGTTCATTAACCTTTGTAAACTTCTCTGTAAATATTCCTTTTTTAACACTACCAAATAACATTTTTATTGGTGATGCTATATAAAGTATTATAGCTCCAAGCACTGATAAAGAAATACCAAAAGCTATTATTCTTATAAACCATGGTCCTATTCCTAAATTAGCTGCAACAGTCCCTAAGGCTGCTAATATACCTTCAGATGCAGTTATCTTATCTGTTGGAATAATCATAGTTATAGCAATTGAACCTAATACATAAAGACCTCCAACTATAGCTGCTGATATTAAAATTGCCTTTGGGAAATTTTTTTTAGCATCATCTATTTCTGTGACAAAGTTTGCGGCAGTTTCTGCTCCCGCAAGGCCAAACATAACTGATGAAATTGCTGCTAAAGTATCCATGTTTAATTTTGGTGTTAACGTAGCTACTGTATAAGTTGATGCTGGTTTATGTCCAAACACTAATACAGATATAAGAGCCATTACTATTAAAAGAACTGCTGGCACAGTTGAGCCTAATGCTCCTACATTAGTAAATATCTTAGCAAAGGCCATACCTTTAGTACTAATTAATGAAAGTATCCAAAATATAACTAATGAACATATAAGTACAAACATTTTATTTCCTGCAAGTTCTGGTTTTCCTAATACGTAAGAAACGTTTACTATTAAAAATGTTAAAAATGAAGAATACCAAAATAACTTAGCTGTCCAATTTAACCAAGAAACCATAAATCCCCATTTTTCTCCATAGGCTTCTTTTACCCATTCATAAAGCCCTCCATCTCTTGGATAAGTAGCTGCAAGTTCTGCACAAATAAGCGCACTTGGTAAGAAAAATATAAATGCGAATAATACCCAGGCCGGTATAGCACCAAGACCTAACCCAAAACTAGATGCTGTAGATTTTGCTATCCACCTAATTCCAAAAAGCGCTGATACATTCATGAAAACTAAGTCCCATAGACCTATTTTCTTTTTCATGTTTATCCCTCCATACGTCAATTCTTTAGTTTCGTTAAATATTTAAATTAAAATTTTAAAATATTTTCAGTATATTTTGATAATACCATAATTTTTTATTTATGTATATATATTTTTTCGATATTACAGTAATTTTTTATTGTTTACTGTAATAAATTTGTTGTTTTTTTGTTTATATTAAGAATTTTGAATTATTGGTAAAACACTCTATTATGTCATATATTTTTTTAATATTTATTATATACTTTTCTAATAATAGGATAATAATCTTGAATTACCAAGGTTATTATGCTATTATTATTGAAAGAAAAGTAAGATTTTTCTGGATTTTGCTAATATATATATTGGAGGTCAAAATGATCAATGAAATTGCTGAAAAAATTAGAAATCTAAGAAAAGAAAAAAATTTAACCTTAAAAGATCTTGGTGAAAAGACAGGTTTGTCCATAAGTTTTTTATCACAAGTAGAAAATAATTCCTCTTCTCTTGCAATTACTTCTTTAAAAAAAATTGCAGATGCATTGAATGTACCTATAACCTATTTTTTCAAGAGTCCAGAACTTCATAAATATTTAGTAAAAAAACAAGAAAGAGAAGTTTTTGAACTTGAAGGCTCTGCTTCTAAGTTCATAAGATTAAGTGGTAATTTTACGGAAAGAAATATGGAGTCTATATTAGTTGTAATACCTGCTGAAAAACAGCATGGTCATAAATTTAGCCATCCAGGAGAAGAGTTTATATATGTATTAGAAGGAGCTATTATAGCTAATCTAGATGGGGAAGAATATTTTGTAAACGAAGGTGATTCCATTCATTTCCCTTCTACTATACCGCATATACTTTCTAATCCTCTTAAAACGGACTCTAAAATATTAACAGTAGTATGCCCTGCAATTTTTTAAAAATATTTATATAATTGATATTCATGTGCTATTTATAGATAAAAGATTTCCAAATATTAAAGTAAATTTACACTTTTAAATATTTGGAAATCTTTTTTTAATTATTTATCTGTTCTTTAACTATATTAATCTTCATCATAAAAATCTAAGTAAGAATATTTTTCTTTATTCTTTTGCCATCCTAATATAGCTTCCATATTAACATTTTTAGATGACATAAATATAGATTTATCTACGTCCTTAAAGTTTTTCTTTAATTCTTTAATTAAGTCTTTTATTTCATGCCTTTTATTACCTATTTTACCTGCTGCCACCATACAAGCACAGTTTAGAGGCCAAATCCCACTATTTTGTATGAACTTTTGTATATATTCTTCTTCTACATAATACAATGGTCTTATTAATTCTAATCCTTCAAAATTTGTAGATTTAAATTTAGGTAACATGGTCTTAAAATTTCCCGCATAAAGTACATTTAATAAAATAGTTTCTATAACATCATTAAAATGATGACCTAAAGCTAATTTGTTGCATCCTAATTCTTGAGCTTTAGAATAAAGAGCTCCTCTCCTCATTCTAGCACACATATAACAAGGATAGTCCTTAGCTATATCATCTATAACTTTAAAAATATCAGAATCAAACAAATTAATAGGTATATTTAAATAATTACAGTTATCTATTAATAATTTCCTTATATCTTCATGATAACCTGGATTCATTGAAATAAACTCTATTTCAAAATTTATTTGGCCATGTTTTTTTAACTCTTGAAATAATTTTGCCATTAAAATACTATCTTTTCCCCCAGAAACTGCCACAGCTATTTTATCACCATCTTCTACAAGGTTATATTCTTTAATAGCTTTAATAAATTTATTCCATATAGGTTTTCTATATTTTTTAATAATACTTTTTTCTATATCTTTAAGAGGTATTCTCTCATTAAAAGGTACTAAAACCTCACAACCTTTACCAGCTATACCACTCATATTTTCACCTCACTTATGAAAAATATTATAACACTTTTATATTATTTTGTGTTAAAAGATTTTTAATAAATCAAAAATAAGCTATATTATATTTTTTAATAAATACAGCTTATTTAAGGTTATTATTTATATTAAAAACACTAACGTGTACATTAAATCTATCTTAATAAAAATTTAATCATTTTAAAAGGATTTATTATGTATCCAAATAAAATTATATATAAAACTATTCTACTTAGATGAAAACTCTGAATAAATATCTGAAAATTCCATATCTACATATTCTTTACTTGGTGAATACAGTACATTATTTTCCTTTTCTGAATCTTCTTTTACCAATTTAACTGGTATATTTATTATGAATTCACTACCTTTACCTATTACACTTTGGATATCTATATTACCTTCATGCATATTTACAAAGGACTTAACTAAATATAGGCCTATACCACTGCCTTCCTTATTTCTTCTTAAAGTTTTATCTACTTGAACAAATCTTTCAAATATATTTTCTATTTTATCTTGTGGTATACCTATCCCTGTATCTTTTACGGATATGGTAATGCTATCTTTACAATCTTTTATATTTACATATATATTTCCGCCACTACCTGTAAATTTTATAGCATTAGATAATAAGTTTAATATTATTCTTTCTATTTTATCTGGATCTACAGCCATAATTTTTTCTTCAACATCTGTATCAAATATGATATTTATATTTTTACTTTCTGCATAATATACAACGGATAAAGTAATCTCTTCTACTAAATTTACTATATTACAATTCACTAGATTAAGTTTTAAATATCCTGAATCTAGTTTAGTTGTATCCAATAGATTATTAATTAACCTCATAAGTCTATAGCAGTTTTGCTTTATAACTTTTATATACTGTTCCTTTTTATCATAAGAGTTTGCATCTTTTTTATATAAATCCAATATTTGCACTGCTGTAAATATTACATTTAAAGGTGTCTTTAATTCATGGGATATATTAGCTAAAAAATCAGTTATTAATTTATTGTATTCTCTGCTTTCATTTAATAATTCTATATTTTTTTCTACATCCTTTTGAAGTTTTTCTACCTGTTTTTGTGAAGTAATATCTCTTAGTATAGATAATATAGCAGGCTTATTATTATATATAATATAAGTACTTATACTTTCAACATTTATATTTTCTTTTTTATTATTTTGTATAACTTGTTCAACACATATTATATCACTTTTATTTCTATATACTAACTCTAATTTATTCCTTATTTTCTTTTGCTCTTCTTTTAATATAAAATTATTTATATTTATATCTTGAAGTTTATCATTATTATTACAAATTAATAATTCTGATGCACTTTCATTGGCAAAAACAATCTTATCTTTTCTGTGGATTATAATAGCATCTCTTGCATTTTCTATAAGTAAATTATAGCAAGTATCGTTTTTAAAAAGAAGTTCCTCTATATACTTTCTTTGACTATCTTTTTCATTTAATTTCTTGTTTAAGTTTTCTAGTTGAATATTCTTTTGTTTTATGCTCTCATTACCTAATTTAACATAATACCCTAGAGATATGGCTGTTAAAATGAACACTCCTGAAAGAATTAAATCATTTTCAAAATAAGTATTTATGCAATTATAATTAGCCATAGATAAATCTATAGTTAAAATTATAAGAGATGATATTATTGAAATAATCATACCAGACTTTAATCCTCTTTGGATAGTAGTTGTAATTATAATAAATAAAAATAAATACTTGTATTGACTATTATACTTTCCTGACATTATAATCAATACTGTAAAAATTAAAATGAAAAACATGTTTTCTATTCTTTGAACAAGTAATATATTTTTAAACATTCTAGTTTTTATGGCAAAAAAAGACCAAATTAAATATATTACAGTCATTATTAAAGATAATAATATCGCAAAAGCAGTATTGTAATAACTGTTTTTATTAGCACAATTGTTTTCAGAAAGATAATTATATAGTATTATAGAAGAAAAAAGTAAAGATATTAACTTTACTATACAAGTTATATTATATATATTTTTTTCTTTAATTTGATTAATTTCGCTCATATACCTCACACTCGCAGTCACATTAATATATAGCGTATAGGTAAGTTTCCTTTCCCTATACACTATTTAAAATTTTTATTTTCTTAATGACTTTGGTTCTTTTGGCTGATATATACCTGCTACACAAGCTGAATCTGCTGTAGAATAAGCTACAGATTTAAGAAATTTTGCAGTAACCTTTATACATTTTTCTTTTAATTGTTTTTTCATTATAATTCCCCCTATAATTTTATATTATTACATATTAACATATTAACATATAATTAACTTTAATGAAATAATTTGTTATTCCATGGCTATATTAGCAAACACTCTTTTAGCTAAGGGTGTAAGAGTAAAACTCTGCCATAAAACACCTGCAATTATACATTTAGCGTAATAAATCAACATTTCATTCTTATATTGAAAATAAATTAACAAAAGTAGGGCTTCAATGAAAAATAAAATACTAATTATAAAAAAAGAATACCTTCTTAATTTTAATATTTCATCTTCATTTTCTATAGGCTTAGTTTTAGTATCTACTGGCACAAATTTATAAATTGCATAATATGAATAAATGAATATCAAAATACAAATTACTGGGAAAAATAAATTCAAACCTATATTAATATTTTTTACTATTAATGCAAATCCTACAAAAACTATAGCTCCTAAAATTGCACACTTATTAGGTGTATTAGCATGTATTCCACCAGAATACTTTCTGTATATAACTGAAGTTAATGCAATAATTACAGATTCTATCAATACATTACATATATATCCTAAAATTACTACACATAGAAATGCCCATATTGTTTGCAATACTGAAAAGGCTCCATATGCAATAATCTCTTCTGTATCTTTATCTAGATTTAAATTACTAGAAATTTTACTTCCTATTTTATTTGAAATCTGTTCAATTAAAAACATCCTTTACTCTCCTATCTTTTATTTTAAATATAAGTAAAACTATAATTACCAAAACAAGGATAGATGGCATTAAATAAATGCATTTTTTTAATGGACTTTTTAAAACATTTTCTATATTTTCACCAAATATCTTATACATAAAATATAAATTTAAAGCCTCACTTAGTGCTAAAAAACTCACTAATATTAAAGAATAGGTTATAGCTTTAATAGGAGCAACTTGATTTATGAAAGTGCATATTAATATAATGGCTATAATATTTAAAATAGTATGTACACCATAATGTATTGGGAGTAATCTAATTGAATATATAATTACAGAAAATAAAATACTAGATAAAACATATTTATTCTTGTTTATCTTACTATTGCTAAAAGCTTGTATAATAAAAATAAATAAAAACGCTTCTGGAGTTAATCTCATAAATAACTCTACTACACTACTTTTCAACACGATTAAATCATTCCTTTATTAGTGTATTTACACTATAATTATAACACTTTTAGAAATTAATGTAATGTTATTTTTCTATTTAACTAAAATTTTAACATTTTTGGATATATAGTATTATTTTTTTATCAACTTGTAAACTTATATAAGTTTTAATAAATAAAAACAAAATAAATTCTCTAAAATTGTATAATACAATTTTAGAGAATTTATTTTGTAATAATTATAATATTATTGAGTTATATCTGAGAACTCCATATTTATACGTTCTACATTAGCTTCATAAATTACATTTTTTGATTTTATATTATTATTACAAACTGTAGCAGGCAATTTTATTATAAATTCTGTTCCTTTTCCTAGTTCACTAGTTATAGTAACATCACCCTTATGCATTTCTACAAAGGACTTTACTAAATGTAATCCTATACCAGTTCCCTCTTTATTTTTCTTTAAAGTTTTATCCACTTGAAAAAATCTTTGAAATATAGATTCTAATTTATCTGAAGGTATCCCAACCCCTGTATCTTTTACATGTATATATACATAATCTCCAGAATCTTTTATATTTACAAATATATTACCTCCAGAGTTAGTAAATTTTATAGAATTTGAAAGTAAATTTAAAATAATTCTTTCTATTTTATCTGGATCTACCGCAATTATTTTCTCCTCCACATTTGTATCAAATACAATATTTATACCCTTGCTTTCCGCATAGGATGTTACAGATAATGTTATTTCTTCTATCAAACTTATTATATTATAATTAACTAAATTTAATTTTAAATACCCTGAATCTAATTTAGTTGTATCTAATAAGTTATTTATCAACTTCATAAGCCTATAACAATTTTGTTTTATTAGTTTTAAATATTTATCTTGCTTTTCATAATCAAGATCTTTGTTAATATCTTTTTCATAAAATCCTAATAATTGTACTGCTGTAAAAATCACGTTTAATGGGGTTTTTAGCTCATGAGATATATTAGATAAAAATTCTGTAATTAATTTGTTATACTCCCTACTTTCATTTAATAATTCTATATTCTTTTTAACATCTTGTTCAAGTTTTTCTACTTGTATTTTAGATGTTACATCATGTAATATACTAAAAATTGTTGGCATACCATTATATATAACATAAGTAGATGTATTTTGTATTGTCTTCTCTTTATTATTAATTACATTGTGCTGAAACTTAACTATATTTTCACTACCACAATATAAATTTTCCAATTTATTTTTTACAGCATTATATTGATCTTTAGGTATTAAACTTTTTATATCTATATCTTCAAAATTATACTCTTTTTTGTATCCTAACATCTGTTTTAATCTCTCATTAGCAAATATAATTTTACCATATCTATGTACCAATATAGCATCCTTTGAATTTCTTATAAGTAAATTATAACAATTTTCATTTTTTATAAGTAATTGTTCCATACATCTTTTTTGCATTTCCTTCTGGCCTAGTTTGCTAGCTAATATATTTACTTCTTCCTCTTTTTGTCGTAAATCTTCCTTTTGAATATTTACATAATACCCTAAAGGCCAAGCTGTCATTATAAATACCCCTACTAAAATTAAATCTGTTTCGAAATATATATTTATTGGAGCCTTTGGTGCTAATATTAAATCTATAGCTAATACTATACTGGAAGATACAATTGCTGTAATTATTCCATATTCCATTCCTAATTGTATGGTAGTAATAATTATAACTAATAAGAATAAAAACTTATAAGAACTTTTATAACTTCCTGACAATATTATTATGAATGTAAAACTTATCATTGATATGATATTTTCTATGACTTGAATTGTTTTTATTTTTTTCAGTTTAAAAGCTTTTATTGATATAAACATCCAAATAAGATATACACTAACTAAACATATTATAATAATAGCTAAATTTAATGCATCAAAATAAAATTTTTCAGTAATATTATTCTTTTCTGCATAATTTAAATAAATAGCACCTGCACAAAAAAGCAATATAATAAATTTTACTATAAGCATACTATTATATATTTTTTTATCATGACTCCAATTTTTAATTTTTATTTTATCTAAATTCATTAATTTAACTCCTATATATTTTTACATTGTTTCCTTCTATCCATAAATTTGCTTATAAGAAAAACATTAAATACAAATAGAATAAAATACGGAATAAAATATATTACTTTAGTGATAGGTGTAAGTCTTAGTAAAGGTACATTAATTTGAAATACCTTAGTTAAAACGAAAATGCTTATAAATTCACTTATGCATAAAATTATTGTCATAATCATATTGTAAGAAATGGCATCTTCCATGGATATTTCACCAATATTAACAGATAATATTATTGAAAAAATAATATTTATAGCTAAATGAATTCCAAAATGTATAGGTAACATTCTAACACAATAAATTTCTATAGCTGATAATAAAGACATTATTATTAACCTTTTTTTATCAAAAAATTTCTTTGATAAAAAATAAATCCCCGTTGTAAATGTAAAACTTTCTGGTATCGCTATTAAAAAAAACTCTAATATAGATAATTTAAGCATATTTTTTATTCCTTTTCATTTATAGAATCTATATGTAATTATATCATATTTTTCTATTATATAAAATTAATGACAAGAAAAAATATGTTTTTTATTTGTTCTATTGTTATTTTCGTCATATTTTTATAAAAATTTAGTTTTTACAACAAATTTTAACTCTATATTATACAAAAAATCATTTTTTGTCAAATTTTGTTCCATTTAAACTATAATTCCTATTTAATAATTATATTATTTATTAAGGATTTATATTCCATATTTATTATAAATAAAAAGCCATATACACTTATATCGCATATGACTTTTCATAACTATTATTTGATTATTTATTCATATATGTAAATTTAGCAATATATTTTATGTCTTCTGTGTTTTTTTTACCAAAAATTTAACAATAGTATTATGCTACTAATTGTAAAAATTTCTTTATAGACATAGAATATTGCATTTCTTTTGCTAACTCTTTATCTTCTGTAAATCCAATTTTTTTAAATACCATTCTTGAACGTTGATTTTTAAAATTAATTTTTGCAACAACTTCATCAACTCTCCACTGAAAAAATGCATGTTTTAATCCTTCTAATATTGCATTAGTTCCTAATCCTTTACCCCATTTATCTTTATCTCCTATTACTATAACCATTTCTGCAATATTATTCTTAGGAACAAGTCTTAAAAATCCTACAGGTTCCTTTTCATTAGTTGTTACCATAAAAAAACTACCATTTTGATTAAATAAATGAGTAAGAATAGGCATATTTATTCTATACATTATATCTTTAATACTTTTACTTACATTCTGTTTTTCGTTTAAATATTGTGTTATTTCAGTATCTTCTAACCAATTAGCAATTATTGAAGCATCTGATTTAAAAACTTCTTGTCTCAGCTCTACATTATTATCTTCCATTAACATTAATCCTCCCTAGCATAATAAAAAACCCTATTATAAGTGCAAATTTTGCATTTACAATAGGATTTATCTACATACAATTGGATTGTACCAGGATTATCTATTTATTTCAAATACTGTATTTAACGTTTAATATAGTTTCTATTGCATTAGTACAGATTGGTGAAGAATGGCCATGGTAAAATGAATATTGCTCATTTTATCTTCATAATTGGCATATACCTCTATTATAATAAACTTAAATCATCAAAACTATCCTTGTTTTCTATAATAACCTTTATAAATTTTTCTGCAATATATGGATCAAATTGGGTCCCACTACACCTTTTTAATTCTTCAATAGCCTCTTCATAAGTCTTTCTTCTATTATATGGCCTATTAGAGGTCATAGCATCAAAGCTATCTACTACCGTCAATGCTCTAGCAAGAAAAGGTATATTATCCCCTTTAAGCTTACCTGGATAACCTTTTCCATCATATCTTTCATGATGATGTAATATTAAATCAGAGATACTTTGAAGAGAACTAACAGGCTTTATTATTTCAACCCCATTTACAGGATGCTGTTTTAATATTTCCCATTCTTCTTTTGCTAAAGGCATTTTTTTATTCAATATCTCCCTTGAAATATTTATTTTACCTATATCATGCATATAAGCTCCATATATAAAAATTTTTTTATCCTCTTCAGATAATTTAAGCTTGTCCGCTAATAATCTACTATAAAGAACTACCCTTTCAACATGCCCATATGTATATCTATCCTTAGCGTTGATAACACTTATTAATGTTTTTATTGATGTAACCAAATCTATGTGTTTTTCATCAATATCATTTTTAAGTTCATCTAAAATGGAAGTATACGCTTCAACTCTATTTTTATTAAAAAATTTAGCTCTATAAAGAGCATCATCAGCACTCTTAATAAGCTCCATATCACTTTTAGCTTTATAAGGGTATACAGATATTCCCATTGATACAGTTAAATTACCATTGGGTTGATTTTCTTCACCTTCAAAATAAGTGTATTCTATCTTTCTCCTTATTTTTTCCGCTATATTAATAGCTTCTTTCTCTGGAGTATTAGGTAGCAGTACTGCAAATTCTTCTCCCCCATATCTTGCTACTATGTCTCCTTCTCTTGTATTATTTTTTAATATGTCACCTATGGTTTTAAGTACCTTGTCTCCTTTTTGGTGACCATATAAATCGTTATAATGTTTAAAATAATCTATATCAATAAATATCATAGAAAGAGCTTCATTTTTTTCTTCACATTCTATTATTTCTTTGCTTAAAGCATCATGAAAAAATCTATGATTGTATACATCTGTAAGTCCATCCCTATTAACTAAACTTTCAAGTTTTTTGATATGTTCACTTTCAACCTTCACATAAAAACCTAAAGGCCAGGCTGTAAGTATAAACACTCCTGCTAATATCAAATCCTGTTCAAAATATTCATTAATTATTAAATTAGGTACACAGATAACATCCATAATTAAGATAATCAATGAAGCTAAACAAGCTATTATTATTCCCTGCTTCATCCCTAATTGTATAGTTGTTATTATAATAATAAATAAAAACAAAAATTTATATTCGCTAGCATAAGATCCAGATACATGTATCAGAATAAGAAATATAAACACAAAGATCAAATTTTCCATCAAATATACATATTTAATGTATTTGTCACTAATCCTATTGGTTTTAGGGAATACCCATATACCATATATTAACAATAACAAAAGTACTACAAATATTACTGATATCAAACTATAATAAGAATATGTACTTGATAAACTATTGTAATAAAAAAATCTTTTAAAAAATATTATTGCCGAAAATAATAACATAGACAACTTTACTATAGATACTATATCATTTATCTTATTTATTTTATCATCTTGCATTTTACTCATTTTCTGCTACCTCATATTCTCACAAAATAAATATTTTTATTTATATATATTTAATAAGAAAGATCAGTTATAAACTGATCTTTTTCTTTTATTCTTCTTTTAAACATTTTGGCTCTTCAGGTTGATATACGCACCAAACACACGCTGATGATGCTACTATAGATGCAAGAAGAGTTGTAAATGTTGCAACTAGCATTAATGCCCTTTTACTTAATTTTTTCATGATTTTTGTCCCCCTTTGTAGTATCTATTATATAATTTAAAAAATCGTCTAATTTTTTCACTACTAAATGCCCATATTGTGTAAGAGTAAATGTTTGCCATAGTATTCCACTATATACACATAAAGAATATATAATAAACTTTTTATTCCCCATTTTATAATATAAAACAAAATTAATTAATATAATAACTAAATAAACACTTAATGTTATAATAGAACTTTTTTTTAGCCTTTTTATTTTTTTAGATTTCTTTATAGGTTTGGCCTTAGAGTCTACAGGAGCTAATTTATAAATAATATAGTAAGACCACACAAAAATAATTACCCCTAAAAATAATAGTATATTTAAATTAACTAATGAACTTGTTAAAAATACTACTATTATAGCAAACCCAACACAAATAATTGTTCCTATAATAGCACAATTATTTGGAGAAGTAGCATGTACTCCACCGGAAAACTTCCTTAATATGCTTATTGTAAAGGATATCAGCAAAGCTTCAATTTGAACATTGAATAAATATCCAAGCATAATTATAAGAAATATACAAAATATAGTTTGAAAAAAAGCAAAAGTCCCGTAAGCTATAACTTCTTTTTTATCATTATCCAAATTTAATTCTGATGCTATTTTTGTAGCAACATTATTAGATATTGTCTCTGCATTAATCATATTGGAGCTTTTCCCTTTTTAATAATCTAATATAACGTAATGCTATAATACAAGCAAAAATAATCAAAGATGGAATTCCATATATAGTTTTCAAATTAGGATTATTAAATATATGGTTCATATCTTCTTCTAAAATGTATTGTATTATAAAAATATTAGTGCCTTCACAAATAAGCTGTAAAATTATTGTAATAATAGTACTTTTTACTGCCTTCATTATATCTATTCCATTTATAATATAACTTAATAAAATAATCACCATAATACTAAGTATTGTGTGAATACCATAACTGATTGGCAAAGATCTAATTATAAATATCATTATTAGCATTGAGAAACTGGACAATAAATAGTTTTTTTTATTCATTCTAGTATTGGAAAATGTATAAACTGCAAAAATAAGTAAAAATGCTTCTGGAATAGCTCTTGCAACAAACTCTACCACGGATAATTTTAGCATATTTTATTTCTCCTTTATTAATTATGTAAATATTTATACATCTTTTATAATTATATCACTAACATTATCGAAATAAAATGAACTTACTTTTAATATTTAGCAATTTATATATATTTTTCAATAATTAAAATTATAATATATTCTAATATATTTATCATCCTAATAATTAGAAATTGTTTTAAATTTTTATAGATTTTATATTATTTATATGTTTTATAGTATTAAAAATAACAATAAAAACAAAAAATCTTATAAATATATCTCCAATACTCATAACACTATAGCCTACGTCAATTATATCTGTTAAAAATTTAAATTTAGTAGATGAATTACCTAGAATATGTATATCATTAACTTTAAGAAAAGAATAAGGCTTTGCATATCCTGTAAAATAAGATAGTGTAGGAAACACAGGCATCTTACCATTATTTACTGCTATGGCAATTTTATTTAGCATACCACCTATTAAAATAAATATAGACCCTATAATAGCACTGGTATATTGTTCATATTTTATAATAATAAATAAATAGGAACAAATATATATAGTCTCTAATATTTTAACATGTGTTATTAAACTATAATTTTCTAAGAATATGTTTATTTGTATAATTATATATATTAATTCAATAGTTACCACAGGATAAATATGCCATGATTTAAATAATGACTTTATTTCATATCCCTTTAATTTAGTTATTATTAAGGCTAATATTATTGTTTCTAACATAGATACTCCCTCCCCTTCTTATATATATTTTTATTAATTCTATTATATTAATTTACCTTAATATTAATATAAATAAATATTAAGTTAAATTTACTTATTAAGTCAAATATTTACCATTATATTTTATATCCATTAAATTTTTATATCTATATTTTTCATAATTGTCCTTTTATAATATAAATATCCCAATTGTCAATATTAAAAAATTAAAATCTAATTTAAATTTTTAAAGCATATTTTTTTCATAGACAATAAAAAAACATGCCCAAAATCCATTACTCCAAATTTTGAAATAATGAATTTTAGGCATGTAATTTATATTAATTTTAGTTATTATAATAAAGACTTTCTGAAATATATTCTGGATCGCAGGTTACATCTATCCCAAGCTTTCTAAAGGTTTGTTCTTCATTGGTGCTTAAAATTGTAGTTGAATGAGCTTGACATCCATTCAACATTGGTAATTTACTCATAGCTACTTGAGCTGTTGGATTTGTAGCTGCACATATACTAAGGGCTATTAACACTTCTTCACAACTTAAAGCAGTTCTTTTACTTCCTAAAGTTTTTGCTTTTAAATTTATAATTGGTTCTAGTATAACTGGTGAAATAAGATGTATTTCATCAGATATATTTGCATAATGCTTAACTGCATTTAAAATTACAGCAGCTGTTCCATCCATTATATCTGAACTTCTACCTGTTAATATTATTCCATCCTCTAATTCTAAAGCTACAACTGCACAAATTTCACTTTTGTTAGCTCTTTCTTTTAATTTAGATGCATATTCTCTTGCAGGTATAACAACTTTCCTATCCTCTTCTTTTAAATTAAGCTCTTCCATAATAAGTTTAGCTCTATGGAAAGTTTCTTTATCTACATATCCTTTTTTATATTCGCAGGCTGTTTTAAAAGCTCTTCTTATTATTTCTTGTTTAGATGCTTCTTTAACAACTTCATCATCAACTATACCAAATCCCACTCTATTTACCCCCATGTCTGTTGGAGATTTATAAGCAGATTCTTCTCCTGTTATCTTTTCTATAATTCTTTTAAGTACAGGGAAACTTTCAATATCACGGTTATAGTTTACAGCTACTTTGTTATAAGCATCAAAATGGAAGGAATCTATCATATTCACATCTTTAAGATCTACTGTAGCTGATTCATAGGCTATATTTAAAGGGTGTTTTAAAGGTACATTCCATACTGGAAAAGTTTCAAATTTTGAATACCCTGCCACGTTACCTCTTTTATATTCATGATAAAGTTGACTAAGACAAGTAGCTAATTTACCACTTCCTGGGCCTGGTGCTGTAACAACTACAATTGGCTTTGTTGTTTCAATATATGGATTTTTACCATATCCTTCATCACTTACAATAGTATCTACATCTGTAGGGTATCCTTTAGTAGCTTCATGCTTATAAACCTTTATACCTCTACGTTCTAATTTATTTATAAATATATTAGTTGCAGGCTGACCGCTATATCTTGTTATTACAACGCTGTTTACTTCAAGGTTATATCCTCTTAAATCATCAATAAGCCTTAAAACATCAACATCATAAGTAATACCAAAATCTCCTCTTATTTTGTTTCTTTCAATATCGCCTGCATATAAACAAATAATTATTTCTACTTTTTCTCTTAATTTATGTAGTAGTTTAATTTTTGCATTTTCATCAAATCCAGGTAAAACTCTTTTTGCATGCAAATCGAATAAAAGTTTTCCTCCAAATTCTAAATATAGTTTGTCATAATTGTTAACTCTTTCTAATATGTACTTTGATTGTTCTTCAAGATATTTTTCGTGATCAAATCCTATTTTCATATTTACGCCTCACTATACTTTATTATTTTATTCTTATTTATAAGAACCTTTAAGTTTTTACATTTTTATATTATTACATAGTTTTGATTGAAAGTAAATTATTATATAATGGATTTTTTAATTATTTAAATTACTAAAACCAACTTAGCTGATTATTTCCATAGTTCTTTTTATATGCCAAAACTATATCTTCCATTTTATATAAAATACCTAATCTTTCACATTCATTTCTAAATATATTCCATAATTTTTTTTGATTAAGTGAGGCACATTCATATTTATTTCCAAAGGTATCTTTGTATTTTCCTACCATATTTTCTTTTGGAAACTTTTTTATTAAATTCCTATAAAAGTATTCCCTTTGATTTCCCCTTAAAGTTAATCCCATACCATATGCAAAAATAAATTTTGCACCACATTCATGAGCAGTTCTTACTATTTTTATAATATTTTCTTCATCATCATTTATGAAGGGCAAAATAGGCATAAGCAATATACCTGTAAATATACCATTGTAAGAAAGCTCCCTTATAGCTTGAAACCTTTTAGATGTTACACAAACATTAGGTTCAATTTTTTTGCACAATTCATCATCATATGTAGTTATGGTAATCTTTATTAGTGTAGGCGAGTGGTTCTTAATTTTTTTCAAAATATCAATATCTCGTACTATAAGATTGCTTTTAGTTGCTATAGCTACTCCAAAATCAAAAGTATTTATCTCTTCTAATGCCATTCTTGTAAGCATCAGTTCTTTTTCAAAAGGATTGTAAGGATCACTCATAGCTCCTGTTCCTATAACTCCTTTTTTTCTTTTTCTTCTTAATTCATTTTTAATAATCTGTATTGCATTTTTCTTTGCTCTTACTTTATCAAAGTTTTCTATACCATAACATTCGCTTCTAGAATCGCAATATATACAACCATGACAGCAACCTTTATAAATGTTCATATTATAATTTATCCCAAACCACCAATTGTCCTTACTATAATTTGATATTAAAGTTTTTGCTGGAACATACTCCAAGTTTACTATCACTCCTTAATAAATCTTTTATTAACTATTTGTATTTATATTATCAAATCATACATGACATCTGCATGTCATATTAAACAAATCCTTATCATAATTTTAAAACTTTTTATTTATTGTCTAATAAATCTTAATTTCATTACTTCTATATTATATCCATTAATCTATTGAATTTGTTGTAATTATTAATTTGATTATATTAAAAATAAAAAAATATTTATTATAATCAAAATTAAGGAGATAGAAAATCTCTTTCCATCTCCTTAATATAAATATATAATTTTAAATTAATCTTTTAATTTTAATTAACAATTTTTTGTTTAAAACTGTATTATTATGTATAAAATAAGTTTTATCTTTACGAGTTTATTTTATTCCTGAAGTTAATTTAACAATGCCTGCACCAAAACTTTTCATATCTTCTGGTATCCAAGTCTTTTCTTTTATAGTAAATTTAAAAGTTTGTTCTTTCATATCAGATGATGGTTTTACATTTTCATATGATTTTATAAGATTTTGTATATAGATACCTGTGGCTTTATTAATAGCTTCTTGTCTGTCTGTAATATTCATTTTTTTAACTTGTTCAACAGCATCTGTTGCTGCTTTTTCATCAAGAGCAACTTCATTAATGTGAGTTGCTTTTACTTTAACTTGTGCAGATTTATCATCTTGAGAAACAACTTCTGTTTTTGCTGATAATTTCTTTAAAGCAGATACACGAGCTGCGTATATTTTGTTTATTTGTTCATCGTTAACTTTCAAACCTGCTGCTGTAAGATTAGTTTTTATTGTTGATATAGTTTGATCTTTTTGCATTCTTGAAATTTCTTCTGTTTGTTCTTTAGATATCTTAATTTTTGATAAAGACTCTTGATCTCCTTTAATATAAAAATCAAATAAAATCTTTGCTGTTTCATCAGCACCTACCTTTGGCTTAGAGCTGCATCCCATAGCCATTATTGGAATAAATAGTAAAACAAATGATAAAATTAGACTTTTTTTTGCTTTTTTCATATTTTCCCCCTAATATAATATATTTTTAAAATAAATATATTATATTTTGAGCTTTTTGTCAATTTTTTTTATATATCCCATGTATTATAAGTTAATTCTAAATTTTAATAATATTAATTTTTTAATCGAATTGATATTTTCACAAAAAATTTTATACTAATTCTCATTAACTAAAAAGAGGGTATCTCAAAATTAAATCTATTTTGAGACACCCTCTTATTAAAATTAATTATTTTAATAAGATTCTATATAAAAATAAATTAGTTAAAATAAAAGGAAATAAAAACAATCAATAATTATTGTAGAAATTTTATTATTATAGGAGCTAAGAAAGAAGTAATAAGTCCCGCTATACCTATAGCTAAGCTACTCATAGCTCCTTCAGTTTCTCCCATTTCTATAGCTTTTGTGGTACCTATAGCATGGGATGATGTTCCAATAGAAATACCTATAGCTATATTGTTTTTAATTTTAAATATCTTGCACACTATAGGAGCTATTACAGCTCCCATTATACCTGTTATTATAATAGCAGATACCGTAATGGCAGGTATACCACCTAAAACTTTAGACACTTCTATACCTATAGGTGTTGTTATAGATTTTGGCATCAATGAATAAGATAATTCACTGGTCAGACCAAATGCTTTAGAAATATAGAATATACTTATCATAGCAGTTATACAACCTACAGTTACCCCAAGTAATATAGGTATAGCATATTTTTTTATTACATTTATTTTTTTATACAATGGTACGGCAAGTGCTACAGTAGCAGGTCCTAAAAAGAAAGATATAAGATTGCCGCCTTTATTAAAATTATCTAATTTAATATTAAAGGATATTAATATACATACTATTAAAGCTATACATATTAAAAGAGGATTAAATAAGGCTATTTTTGTTTTTCTGTATATGTAAAGTCCTATTTCAAAACCTATTATTGATAATAGTATTCCGAAAACAGGAGAATTTAAAAGATCTTGGACCATTATTATGCCTCCTTACTTGTTAGTTTTATATATAATTGAATAGTCCAACCTGTAACAACTATTATAATAATACTTGTTATTAAGCATACTCCTAAAAATGCTAACCATTTACCTTTTAGCATAGGCATACAGGATAAAATTCCTACTCCCGCTGGTACAAAGAAAAAAGCTAAATGATCAAGTAAGAATTTACTTATGTAGTTTATTTTAGTTAATTTTATTATACCTGAGGATAAGCATAGAAATAATAGTATCATCCCTATAACATTTCCTGGTATAGGCAACTTAAAGAAGTCATGTATGGCTTCACCTAGCAGGCAAATTAACAAAATTATTCCTAACTGTCTTAATAATCTCAAGGTAACACCTCTTTTCTAAATATTAAGTTTTTAACAACTAGTATTTATTTTATTACTTTTTTATTATAAATACCATAGTAAAATAAAAGTTGAAATTTTAAAACAAATTAGTATTGTGGCAATATATAATCAATAATATAAATTCCAAAAATGGATTGGGATTATAAAAATGGTTCCGCTCATAACATATAACTAACTATTGTTTGCAAAAATAATCCCCTTACTCTATAATAAAACAAGCTAAAAAATTTCATACACATATGAATGTAATTTATACTTGGGGGGGATGAATTTTATGCTAAATGTTAAAAATATGAGTGTCATGAACTTCGAAAATGCCTTGCGTGGGGCAAGAAATCCGATGAATAGTTGGGGAAAAAGTGATAGTTATTATGATTCTAAAGGCTTATTTGTTATTGGAGAAAATGATTTAACCCTTGCTAAGAAACTTTGCAAAGCAGGAAGTGACCATAGAAAATTTTTACGCCAAATATTCATTTCCGTTGATATAACTGCTCCATTATATTGGTGGAAGGAATTTGACACCTATAAGATAGGAACAGTTGCCAATTCAACAAGCACAATGCACAAAATTCATAGTCAAGAGTTCACTTTAGATCATTTTAGTTGTGACCAAATGACTGAAAAAACCAAGGAACAAATGATACTTCTAATAAAATATCTAGAAGATTTAAGAACCAAATATCTTGAAACAAAAGATAAGCAATATTGGTATGATATAATTCAATTATTGCCTTCAAGCTATAATCAGTTAAGAACCTGTACTTTTAATTATGAAACTATGATTAATATATATCATTCTAGAAAAAATCATAAATTACAAGAATGGCATACTTTCTGCCAATGGATTGAAACTTTACCATATGCAAAAGAATTAATCCTTTTGGATTAATAAAGTAGTCTTACTAAGTAAGTATAGGCCTAATTACTAAGGGGTAATGTAGCTGGCTGCTACATTACCCTTTAAACACTCTTATTAAGCACTTTTCTATTATGCTTTTTTTATTATATAAAACATCATTAACCATAAACTTTACCATCCTTCTTTATTGAATCCATAATAATTTGTCTTTCTTCATTTAATTTTACATAATCTTTAAAAGCTCTCATATCATACTGGATTCTTAGATTTTCATCTTGGCTATAAAGAATCTCTTTGGTACCCACTATTTATGCGTGAATTATATTCTATTTGCTAAGCTTTTCTTTATATCTAATAGATAGTTTCCTCTTATAATAAAGAAATATATTATTTGAATAATAAGGAAACTTCCCATTACAAAGAATGCTACTATATTAACATCCATTGCAAAGGTATTTTTTAATGCTGACAATGCAAATGATGAGTGTATTACTGCAACAATATAAGGAAATAAAAATAATACTCCGATTTCAATAGTTGATACTTTTTTTATTTCTCTAAAGGTTAACCCAATTTTATTTAACTGTTCATACTTTACTCTATCCTCTTTAACATCCATATAGTATTTGTTATATAAAAAACTTCCTGTAGTTACAAAGAAAATTATTCCTATGAATATAGCTAAGAACAGAACCACCCCATATCCAATTTTGTGGGATTCTAATATATCAGCTTTCATTAAAATAATATAATTTTCCTTATGATTATCTTCTCCAAATTTCTCCTTATAGCTTTTACAAATATTCAAAGTATCTTTATAATTCTTTACATTTAATGCAGAAAATAAAGATATCGAGCCATTAATCTTCCTATATACATCATCCTTTACAATATATACATCATCATATAATGCAGGTATTACCCTCTCTTTTAACTTTGTAACAACTTTTATATCCATATTATCTACTAAAATATTGTCTCTCTTATTAATCATTAATGGTGACCCTGCTATTGATTCATTACTTTTAATATGTATTCTTTCTTGTCCAAGTGATTCATTCAACATATTATAGGTACTTTCATTAATTATATTTATAGGTATAGTATCTTTCTTAGACACTATAGACTTAATTTGCCCTTGAACTTTTGTATAATTATAACCTTCTTTTTTTAGAGAACCTTCTATAAAATCTAATTTTTTATAATCTTTTTTATTAGATGCATAAAAAAATGCTTGTGGAAAATTTCTGTCAACTTCGGCCTCCTTATTTACCCAAAAAGCTGATACAGCTCCAATAGATGTAAATGCCATGGCAGAAGTTATGGTAACTAAAAAGAACATTCTTGTATTATCCTTTATCCTATATAAAAGAGTTGAAATCCATAATACCCTTGTTTTATTCATATAAAATTCTCTATTCTTTTTTAAAATCTTTATTACAAAAACGCTTAACTGTGAAAATAACAAATATGTTCCAATTATAACTGCTACTGTTACGGGTATAATTCTATAAACTATATTATTCATAGTTGATGTAATAGAAAAATAATATCCTCCAAGCAATAATACTACACACAATATTGCAATAATATTTGAAGTCTTTGGTTCACTGTTGGGTTTTTGAGTTCCCTTTAGTAAATTTAAAACTTCATCTTCCTTTATTATAAATGTAGTAAAAATAGAAATTAAAATTCCCATTAAAGCAAAGGCTAAGAAAGTTATTGCCATTGCTTTAACTGGAAAATAGAACAGCAAAGCATTATAACCTAAAAGTTTTCCACTAAGTACTAAAAATATTTTTGAAAAAACCAATCCTAATGTAACTCCAGATATTCCAGACAATGAACTAATTAATACATTTTCAATTGCTATCATCTTTTTAATTTGTTTATCCGAAGCTCCTAGAATATATAGTATACCCAGCTCTTTAAACCTACTTTTTATAAACACACTTACAGAATAAAATATAAAGAAGCATAAAAATAGATATGCAATTATTGTTGTTATGTTAAATGCCTTCTGTAAATACATTGGGAATATAGTTACATCTAAATTAGGATGTAATACAAGCATAGTAAATGAAAATAATAAAGCTGCTGATATAGTACTACTTAATAAATATGCAAAATATGCTCTAATATTTCTTACTACATTTCTGGTGGAAAACTCTCTAAAATTCATTAGTTACCACCTCCTAATAGAGCAAGAACATCTATTATTTCTTGATAAAATTGCTGCCTACTATCCCCCTTATAAATTTCATTGTAAATAGCTCCATCTTTTATAAAAAGTATTCTATTGCAATAACTAGCAGCTAGTGGATCATGGGTAACCATCATAGTAGTTACTTTCTCCTCTTTATTTATTTTTTCAAATAGTTCCATCACAGTTTTTGATGCTTTTGAATCTAGGTTACCAGTAGGCTCATCAGCTAAAAGTAGAGAGGGATCATGTATTAATGCTCTTGCAATAGCTGTTCTTTGTGCTTGGCCTCCTGATACTTCAAATGTTCTCTTTGCTAATAAATTCTCTATTCCAAGAATTTTTGATACTCTAGTTAACTTTTCATCCTGTTCTTTAATTGCTATACCATCTAAAGTCAATGGTAACACTATATTTTCTCCGATAGTTAATGTATCCAACAAGTTAAAATCTTGAAATACAAATCCTAATTCTCTTCTTCTGAACAAAGCTAAATCCTCCCCTTTAAGTGTTAAAGGGTTCTTATCCTTTATTGCTATTTGTCCTGAAGTTGGTTTATCAACTGTAGAAATCATATTTAAAAGCGTTGTTTTACCACTTCCTGAAGGGCCCATAATTCCTACAAATTCACCCTCATCTATATTAAAGCTTATATTATTTAAAGAGGTAAATATAATTTTTTTACCATATACTTTTTTTAAATTACTAACTCTTAAAATTTCCATTTTATTCACCATCCTATGCAGTTAATATTATAATTTTAGTAAATACTAATACAGCAAGTAAAAGACCTGCTAAAATTCTATATATTGCAAATATTTTCATAGGTTTCTTCTTTAAGTAACTTACAAACTTATTCATAACTATTATTGACACTATAAATGCTACAATAAAACCTAATATTAATGCACTCCATAAAGTTGGTGTCATTATAGAATAATCAAATTCAAATAAGTCCTTTATAGATGTTCCTATCATTGCTGGAATAGCTAAAAAGAATGAAAATTCTGCTGCTATTGGTGTTGATATTCCTGCAATCCAGCCGCCCATTATAGTAGATGCACTTCTTGACATTCCAGGCCATAAAGATAAAATTTGTAATAAACCTACCTTTAAAGCTTGAACAAAAGTTATGCTATCTATATGCTGTACAGCATGTTCTTTTTTTCTAAACATATTTTCTATTATTAAAAGTAAAATGCCTCCTACTATAAATCCTATAATTACTGCCTCTGGTCTAAATAATGCTTTTATTTTATGATAGAATAATAGGCCTGTAATCCCAATGGGAATAGAACCTACTATAACATTAATTCCAAATTTAAATCCAGTCTTACCTTCCTTACCTTTAGTGAATATAAACTTAAAAAATTCTACTACACTTTCTTTAATCTTTTCCCAATAAAGAACTACTACTGCAAGTATTGCCCCAAGCTGAATTATAACCTCAAACATTTTAGCAAACTCCCCATTGAAATTAATTGCACTTCCTACTAATATCATATGACCTGTAGAAGATACAGGAATAAACTCTGTAAGCCCCTCTACAACTGCTATTATAATAGCTTTTAATATAAATATTATATCAATACCCATAACTACATCTCCTTTAAACTAATACTTATGTATCTAGTTTAAAAGATGCCATATAAAAATACTATCTCAAAACCTTACATAAGTATGACATGTATGTCACACTTATTAATTAATAAAAAAATAGAATAGTATAGCCTTAAACTATCTATCCTATTTCTATATTTAATATGATACCCTACTTTTTAAATACTATGGAAACAGTTGTTCCCTCTGAAACTTTAGATTCTATAAATATGTCATGATCTAGATTATCACAAATTCTTTTAACTATATGTAGTCCCATTCCAGTAGACTCTCCAAAATTACGTCCATTTTCCCCTGTAAAAAATGGCTGAAAAACTCTTTTAATATCTTTTCTTGGTATTCCTACACCTTTATCAATTATACTTAACTTAACAGAATTTTCATCATCATAAGCTCTTATAATCAATTCTTTCCCCTTGTCTTTGGAATACTTTACTCCATTAACAATAAGCTGTTCCAATACAAATTTCATCCACTTAAAATCACTGTGTACTTCTATAGAATCATCTATTTGAACTTTTGGTAATATCTTGTTTTTAATAAATATCTGCTTTTCTTCGTTAACTTTACTCCTAACTAAATTATATAGAGAAAACTTTTCTACTATAAAATCTTGCTTAAAAGAATCAAGCCTAGCAAAATACATAGCCATATTTAATCCTCTATTTAATTTACTTATCTCTACTTTCATACTTTCAACAGGTTCTTCTCCCTCGTATTCTTGCATTTGTAGTTGAATTACTGATAGAGGTGTTTTCATCTGATGAACCCATTGATTTATAAATGTTAGATGATCATTATGAACCTTATTATATTTTATAATTTCAGTTTCATATAAATTATGCTCTTTCTTTAAAATATTAGAGATACCTTCTCCTAAGACTGAATTTCCTAAATCTAAAAAAGATTCATCTAAATTCTTTAGACCCCTGTCTAAAAATCGATATACTTCCTTATTCTTATAATATCTAAAAAATAAAAAACATCCTAAAATAAATGTATTGAATAATAATATATATATATACTCACCAATTTGTACAAATCCCAAAAGAGCTAAATATCCCAACGTAATAAAAATACTTATAAAATATATAACTATATATCCTTTATTGTCTTTTATAAATAACTTCATTTTTTCTGCTCCCTACCAAGTTTTATTCAATCTATATCCTACCCCTCTTACGGTTTCTATTCCATCTTCTATTCCTAACTTATGAAGTCTTTTTCTAATTCTACTTACATTAACATTCAATGTATTCTCTTCTACAAACTCAATATCATCCCATATTTTCTCTAAGAGGAAATCTCTATTTACAACCTTAGGATATTTTTTCATAAGATATTCTAATAATATTCCTTCTTTTTTAGTTATAATTACGCTTTCATCTTTAAATTCTATTTCAGACCTCTCTTTATAAAATTTCAATCCTTGAAGTTCTACTATTTTTTCATCAATCTTTGGTGCATACTCTCCAAAGGCTCTTCTTATATGACTTTTTATCTTAGCCATAATAACATCACAATAAAAAGGTTTAATTATATAATCATCAGCTCCGTTTTCAAGTGCCATTACCTGATCCATTCCACTATCTCTAGCTGATATAAAAATTATAGGGATTTTTGATTTCTGTCTTATCTTTCTACACCAATAAAATCCATCATATTTGGGCAAATTCACATCTAATAATACTACATCAGGATTGAATTCATTAAAGTCTTCCATTATATTTTCAAAGTTTTCTGCTACCTTTACATGAAATCCATATTTAGTAATATAGTCTTTTAATAACAAGCTTATTGATAAATCATCTTCTATAATATATATTTTATAATTCATATTATTTTCTCCTTATTCATTATAAACAGAGTTCTTGGCTTCAGAGAGAGTTTTTACTCCCTCTGAAGCTTATTAACAGAATTCTTAGGAGTTTTACTCCTTAGAAGCCATTATCCTTTAGTGGGAATCGTTATCCAGGGACGTATCCGCTCTTTACTCCCACTTTGAAGAAAAGCAGAGAGTCCAAATCTTCGATTTGGTGCGAATCGCTTTCACAGAGTGCGATGGAAGTATTAGAGCAGGTAGTCATCGGATAAAATCATATTAATTATACCAATATTAATATATGTTTTCATTATATTTATGTAAATTTTTTCAATATTTAAATATAAAATTCATATTATTTTTTTCTTATTAATATCCTTTTGATTAAAACCATTTTGTTATAAATTTTAATTTTAAAAAATATAAATAGAACACTTTCCATATTTATTTATATATAAAAATTATTTTATTTAAAATATACAATAAACAATCTAACTACATTTGTAAATAAGATTATATGATTAACTATTGTCTAAAATAAAATAGATTTAATTTTAACACTACTAGGATAAAAAATACGTATAGTAGAACAATTTGCTACATATATTTTTTATCTTTGTTATATTAAAATTAAATCTATTTTGAAATATTATCTTATATAGTTACTACTAAGCACTATTTATAAAATTTAATAATAAATATAGTTTATTTTACAAATTCAATTAAGCCTTTTTCTAATTTAGCTATACGTGCTAGTGAGTATACATCATATCCTTTGTCTTCTAACATTTTTCGTCCTGGTTGGAATGATTTTTCAATAACAATTCCCATTCCTGCGACTTTAGCTCCTGCCTCTTGTACTAAGCGTGCAGCCCCTAATGCAGCTTCTCCGTTTGCTAAAAAATCATCTATAATTAATATATTATCTTCTTTTGTAATATACTTTTTGGATAATGTTAGTTCATAATCCAATCCCTTTGTAAATGAGTGTACAGTAGTTTGATAAACATCTCCATTTAAAATTTTTGATGCTTGTTTTTTTAATATTACCATTGGCAAATTCATTTGCATTGCAGTCATAACAGCTGGAGCAATTCCTGAACTTTCAATTGTAAATACCTTTGTGATTTTATGTTCTTTAAAATAATTTTTAAAATAAGTTCCTATTTCATACATTAAATCTGGATCTACTTGATGATTTAAAAAAGAATCCACCTTTAATACAGTTTCAGATAATGCATGACCCTCTTGTAAAATACGATTTTGTAATTTTTCCACTTATATCACCCCGTAAAATTCCTTATTCTTTTTCTTTTAATATTACATTTAATAATAAAGCTACAATTGTTCCAGTTGAAATTCCTGATGAAAAAATCATTTTTAAGGATTCTGGTAATTGAGCAATAAATTCTGGACGGAAGGTAACCCCTAATCCTAATCCAATAGATGTAGCAATTATTAACATATTTCTATTGTTTAACTTTACACTACTTAAAGTTTGAATTCCTGCTGCAGCAACTGTTCCAAACATAACAACTCCTACACCCCCAAGTACCGGCTGTGGCATTATATTGATTAGTGCAGCAAATTTAGGGAACAATCCCAAAATAACTAATAATATTCCAGCCATCATTGTTACATAACGACTAGCTACTTTTGTTAGAGGAATTAATCCAATATTTTGACTAAATGATGTATTGGGTAAGGCACCAAAAACCCCTGCTAACATACTTCCTACACCATCAGATAGAACTCCTGCTGTAATAGGTTTTTCATCTGCTTTAATTCCAGAAACTTCTGTAATGGCTTTAAGACATCCAACAGTTCCAATGATAGTAACAAAATATGCAGGAATAAAAGGTAATAAAACCTGTAAGTTAAAAGTTATACCATAGCCAAAAATTTTAGGTAATGATACCCAACTAGCTTGGCTTACTGATGAAAAATCAACCATTCCTAATGGAATACAAATTATATATCCAACAACCATACCTATTAAGATTGAAGCACTACTTACTAATCCCTTTCCATAATGATTTAGTAATAATGTAACTATCATTATAAATAAAGCAATAGAAATATTTTTTAAACTTCCATAATTAGCTGATCCAACACCACCTGCTGCCCAATCTATTGAAACTGGTAATAATGTTAACCCAATTAAACTCACAACTGTTCCTGTTACAATAGGTGGAAATAGTTTCATTAGTGGCTTAACAAAAAAACTTAAAATAATTACTATACCAGCACCTAAAATTGTTGCACCAAAAATTCCTGATAATCCAAACTTTCCACCAACAGCAATTGCCGGTGCAACAAATGTAAAATCAGTTCCCATAATACAGGCAACACGTGCTCCAATAGGACCTATTCCTCTTGACTGAATGAAAGTAGCCACTCCTGCCGCTAAAATTGCACTACTAATTAATGCTGTTGAAGTTTTAGCATCAAAGCCTAAGGCTGCTGAAATAACAATTGGAACAACAATTATTCCACCGAAAGCCGCAAAAATATGCTGCAATCCTAATAAAATTTGCATTAATATTTTTGGCTTATCATTAACCCCATACATTAACTGAATATCCGTCTCATTTTTTTTCATTTTACTACTCTCCTCCCTAACTTTATTAATGCTCTAAATATTTATTTATCATACAGCATCTTAAGGTACATAAATAAGAATCCACCTATATAGGAGATAATTTTGTAAAACAAAAAACACCTCAATCAAATTGAGGTGTTGAGTTCATAACAAATAGACATAAACTATATCTATTTACTAAATACACAATACCCCGTAGTCTGCTAATTTATGGTTAGCAGGTAGAAACTTTCGGACCATATTACCGATGATATACGAGCTTTTTATATGATATATGACATTATAACATATTTTTTACACTATTAATAATCAAATACAAAATTTAAATAAAAAAATTACTTCATTTTAAAGAAAATTATGCATTTTGTATTATAAAATGCATAAATTTAATAATATATCTATATTCTTGGAACTCCATTTAAAATATGTTATTATTATTAAAAGACTTTTTATTAATATAGAATGAATAAACTCAACTTTAAAAATCACAGGAGATTTGTATGGAAAAACTTACTTTTGTAATGGAAAATTATTTAGAAGCTATCTATGAGTTATCAGAAGAAAGTAACGGAGTTAAAATGACTCGTATAGCAGAAAAGCTTGGAGTGACTAAAGCCAGTACTAATAGTGCTATGGTAACTTTAGCTGAAAAGGGACTTATAACTAATGAAAAGTATAAGAAAATATTTTTAACTCCTTTAGGCTTAAAAATAGCTAGATTTACATATAAAAAGCATCACATTATTAAAGATTTCCTTATAAAAACTCTAAATATAGATAGTTCTATTGCAGATGAAGACGCATGTGCTATAGAACATGTTATTAGTTCCGATTCTGTTTATGCTATGCAAAAATTTCTTTCCGAACATGAGAATAAATAAAAAAATTAACGACTCAAAATTGCTTTTAGATTTTAAGTCGTTAATTTTTTACCTTTAAGATACCTGACTTTTATAGAGCATAGCATAAGTTCCTCCAGAACGAATTAGCTCATCATGGGTTCCCATTTCTTTAATGCCTGCTCCTTCTAGAACTACAATTTTATCTGCATTATAAATAGTTGATAATCTATGAGCAATTACTATAGTTGTTCGATCCTTTGAAATTTCATCTAATGCAGCTTGAATTTCTTTCTCTGTCTTTGTATCCAGAGCTGATGTGGCTTCATCTAAAATTAGGATGGGTGAATTTCTAAGAATTGCTCTAGCTATGGAAATTCTCTGTTTTTGTCCTCCAGAAAGACGTACTCCACGCTCACCTATTATGGTATCATAACCATCTTCTAAATTCTCAATGAAATTATGAGCATTGGCTGCTTTTGAGGCTGCAACAACCTGATCCTTAGTAGCTTCTTTCCAGCCATAAACAATATTTTCATAAATTGTTCCGTTAAATAAAAAGGTGTCCTGCAAAACCATGCTTATATTATCCCTAAGACTTTTTAAGGTTACATCTTTAATATCTATTCCATCCATTAAAATGCTTCCATTCTGTGGATCATAAAAGCGATTTAAAAGACTAGCTATTGTGGTTTTGCCAACTCCAGTTGCTCCAACAAAAGCTACAGTTTCTCCTGCATTTACTTTTAAATTTATATTTTTTAAAATCTTTATCTCATCATTGTAGGAGAAAGAAATTCCCTTAAACTCAACTTCTCCTTTAACCCTAGGTAATTTATTTGCATTAACTTTCTCTTTGACATCTGTAACTTCATCCATAACCTCAAAGACACGCTTGCATCCTGCAACTGCATTACCTGCCATTTCCATAAGCCTTGAAAAACTCTTTATAGGTCCATAAAACATACCAAGGTACATAGAAAATCCTACAATATCTCCAATATTAATTTCTCCTCTTGAAACCATAAATCCACCAAATATTATAACTATAACAGAACCTAGAGCCGTGAAAAATGCAAGAAGGGGAAAAGTGGTTTCAAAAAAGAAGCTTGCCTTTAAATATGCCTTACTATGTTTTATAGAAAGGTTCTTAATCTTTTTCTCTTCTCTTTCCTGTTGATTGAATATCTGTATTTCTTTAATTCCAGAGAAATTATCTTGAACAGTACCAGAAAGTTCTCCTCTAATCATAGAATTCTGCTTCCATATGGGGGAAAGATGCTTACTTTGCCAAAGAGTAAGCATAATAATAAAAGGAATAGTAACAAGACTTATAAAAGCTAACTTTACATTAATAGAAAATAATAATATCCCTACACCTACGAAAGTCAATATATTAACAACAAAATCAGGAATTACGTGAGCCAAAAGAATCTCTACCTCCATAACATCATTAATAACTCTGCTAGTTAAATCTCCTGTACGACTTTTATTAAAATACTTAAGCCCCATATGTTGAAGCTTAGAGTAAAGTTCTGTTCTCATATCTGCAACATAATGCAAAGCTGCATGATGGTTTAAATATCCTGAAATAGCACTTCCAGCTGATTGAAGTATCGTTGCAACTAATAGCATTAATCCAATTCGTAAAGATTGCTGTCCAAAATTAGCACTTCCTTCAGTTGCTATACTTGTAAGCTCTCTTAAGGCCCAGGGATTATAAAATCCTGCTATAGTAGAAATAATAACAGCTATTAATGCTAATATTAAATAAATCCAATATCTTCTGGCTCCTATAAAAATACGTAAGGTGGTTCTCATATACCTACTGCCTCCCTTTCCTTCAATTGCACATCCTCATTTTCATCTATAATATCATAAGTAATACATACTGGACGATTACTCTTAGGCTCAATAACAATATCAGCATTAATATTGAAGGTTTTCCTGAGAGCCTCTGGAGTCATAACTTCCTCAGGAGTTCCATATTTTATGATAGCTCCTTTTTTAATAGCAATAATATAGTCAGAGAATCTTGCAGCAAGATTTAAATCATGAAGTACCATAACAATAGTACACTTTTGATTACGGTTAAGCTCATATAAAAGCTTTAAAACCTCTAATTGGTGAGCAAGATCAAGATAAGTAGTAGGTTCATCTAATAAAATCAAATCAGTTTGCTGTGCTAAAGCCATAGCAATCCAAACTCTCTGTCTTTGCCCTCCTGATAAAGTATCAACTTCTCTTCTCTCAAATTCACTTAGCTTAGTTGCATCTAAAGCCCACTTAACAATTCTTTTATCTTCCTTTGTAAGATTTCCAAAACCTTTTTGATGAGGGAACCGTCCATATGCAACTAACTCACTTACAGTGAGTCCACTTGGTGCAGTAGGATTTTGAGGAAGTATAGCCATCTTTTTAGCTATTTCTTTTGTAGACAATTTACTTATATCTTGTCCACTTAAATGTACTACACCCGTCTTAGGCTTTAATATACGTCCAACAGCTTTCAAGATAGTTGATTTACCACAGCCATTTGCTCCTATAATAGAAGTTATCTTTCCCTTGGGTATCTGCATATTTAATTCTTTTACAATGACAGTATCCTCATAAGCTATATCTAAATTTTTAGTTTCAATACTTTTCATACAAACCTCCTTAATTTGACTTTACTAATAGGTATAAGAAGTAGGGTGTACTTAATACAGTGATAACAATTCCTGTAGGAATATCACTTCCAAAACTTATGGTTCTAGTAATAGTGTCTGATAATAGAATAATTATTGAGCCTACTAAAGATGCTGTAGGAATTAATAGTTTATGATTTGACCCTACAAACTTTCTTGCCATATGTGGAGAAATCATTCCTACAAAAAAGAAGTTTCCACCTAAAGCTACACTACCTGATGATAGAGCAACAGCTGCTACAGTTAACCCTATAAATTGACGCTTTACTGCTACTCCTAATCCTGTTGCAGTTTGATTCCCAAGATTTAAGGTATTTAAAATACGAGATTTATAAAATACATATAAAAATAGAATCAACACCCAAGGTGCAAGAATAGAAATATATGTCCAATTGTCTCCCCAAAGACTTCCTGCACTCCATCTTTGAACAAAATCCATCTGTTTTTCATCTAGCTTTAAAGTAAGCATCATAGTAACAGCACTATATCCACTTCCAACGGCTACCCCTGTCAAAATTAATCCTGTAGGTGATATACTTTTTCCTCTTCTATAGGAAAGTAAAAATATCAATACAGCTGCTGTCATTCCACCTACAAAGGCCAGAAGTGGGAGCGCAATAGCTGAAGATACACTGTCTACCTTAAAAATAACTATAAACAACAATACAAATAACCCTGATCCAGAACTTATTCCCAAAGTTCCAGGACTAGCCATGTCATTACGAAGTAAACTCTGCATTACACAGCCAGCTGTTCCCATACCAATGCCTACAAGCATGGTCAATACAATACGAGGAAGACGAAAATTATATACTATAAGATTTTGTTTATCTGTACCTCTTCCAATAAGAACATTAAAAACCTCCGAAGGAGAGAGATTCATTCTACCTGAGTTCACACTTATTACTGCCACAACTAATAGAATAATGGTAAGTAGCAAAATAATAGTTAGACCACGTGAAACTGAATAGCCCTTTTTCTTCATTCAAATTCCCTCCTTTGT
The DNA here is from genome assembly GCF_054768215.1 of Clostridium sp. CTA-1. Classification (NCBI taxonomy): domain Bacteria; kingdom Bacillati; phylum Bacillota; class Clostridia; order Eubacteriales; family Clostridiaceae; genus Clostridium; species Clostridium sp. CTA-1. The sequence goes on along the minus strand of NZ_BAAAAP010000004.1, from coordinate 135,197 downwards.
ATCCTTGTAAGATAAAGAAAATACGGAACACCTATTAAAGCAAAAATAATTCCAATTGGAGTTTCATAGGGCTTATTAATAAGCCTTCCAATTAAATCTGCTGCTACAGTAATCAAGGCTCCATATAATCCTGAAGCTGGAATAATGTATCTATAATCTACCCCTATAAGGTAGCGGACAATATGAGGTACTATTAATCCTACAAATCCAACAGGTCCAACAACAATTACAGAAAGCCCTGTAAGTATTAAAACTACTACAGTAGATATCCCTTTAACCTTCTTAGTATTAAGTCCAAGTCCTATAGCTGCATCATCTCCAAGATTTAAAACCGTAATTGAAGGGGATATAACAAGAGCTACAATAATACCTACAATGAAGAATGGGAAAACTATAGCAAGTTCACTCCATTTAGCACCTGCCGTTCCTCCAGCAGTCCAATAAGCTAATGCATGTCCGAGTCTATATTTAATAGAAAGATATTGGCTAAAAGCACCAAATAGCATTGATATAGAAATACCTGCTAAAACAAGTCTCTGTGGTTTCATGCTTCCTCTACCAATAGATGCAATAAAATAAGTCATACCTGTAGTAACAGCTGCACCAATGCAGGCAAAAAGCATCATCTGTCCGTAACTTCCACCAGGTAAAAATGCCATACAAAAAGCCATAGCAAAAGTAGCACCGCTACTTATACCCATAAGTCCAGAATCAGCAAGAGGATTTCTTGTAGTTCCCTGCATTATAGCACCACATATCGCAAGGCTTGACCCAACAATTATATTAGCTGCTATACGAGGAAGCCTTAGAGTTTGAATAATCTGATGTTCAGTTAAAGAAGCGTCAAAATTAAAAATGGCTCCCCAAGCTGTAGTCAAATTCATATCAGCAGCACCAAAAGAAATTGACGCCGCTGATATAATTACTAGCAAAACCACTCCTACAATCATATAGATTGTAAAATTCAAAGCTCCTAATTGTCGCTTTTTATTATAGGTCTTTTGCATATTTATTTTCCTTTCTTATATTAGAATTATTTAACTAATGAATTTATTGCATTACTCATATAGTCAAGTTGTTCAGTAAGACTTGTAATATCAGAATAATAGAAAAGACCTAAATACTTCCCTGGTATTTCTACAATTCTGCCTGCTGCAACTGCAGGAATGCTTTTCCAAATATCTGTTTTTGAATATTTAGATTCTTTACCTTCTTGTTGGAACCATAATATATAATCTCCGAAATACTCATGAGCCACTTCATAACTTATAGATCCACGACCTTTTTTGGATTTTTCTATAAGTTCTTTAAGTTTGTCTGGATATTTAAGTCCAAGATAGTCATATACTAAAGTACCACCTCTAGAGCCTGTTTCATAATATATACCACTAAATTCTCCAGTAGGACCCCAATCTTCCATAATGCTAAAAGTTTTTCCTACAAACTTATCACTTTTAAGAGTTTTTTTCACAGCATCAAGTTTTTTTTCAAATTTGTTAACAGCTTCTTTTGCTTCAGTAGTACGTCCTGTAGCTTCTCCAATGAACTTTATTCTATCAATGGAATTTTTAGATTCTGGAATAACAAGAACTGGAGCTACTTTACTGAATTTATCAAAATCTGCCTCATCATATGTGATGATAAGATCTGGTTTTAAATTCATAACCTCTTCTGGTTCCCATTTTTCTATTTTTTTTGTAGCTTTAAGTTTATCATAAAAAGGCATAGTCTCTTGTTCCCAAGCATTATATCCAACTAAATTTAACCCTAAAGTAATAACCTCTCCAACGTACCAATTAGCAACAACACGCTTAGGATTAGCAGGGATTTCAATATCCCCCTTTACGGTAGTTATAGTACGAACAGTTGCTTCTTCTTTCTTTTCATTTTTAGATGAAGAGCAACCAGCAAAAATCACAGTAGTCATAAATATTGCACAAAATAATGACAATAATTTTTTCATTTTATATCTCTCCCTTATAAATATCTTATATTAATCTGATAACGTCTGCGCTATATACAAATGTAAGACTAGTCTAACTTTTAAAATCGTAGCATTTATAAATTCTGCTGTCAATGGCTTAAGAGGCTCCTTTTCCGAAGTCATTTCCTATTAAAATGATAGCAGTTTGTTGTCTTATAAGAGCTAACTGAAAACGCTTCTCTTCATTATGGATTGCAATTAAAATAAAATGGATTATATTTTAATTGAAAATCCTTCTCAAATAATGCTATAATTTTCTTACTTTAAATCAAAGAAAAAAGAGGTGTAAAAGTTTTATGGTTAAATATAGTGATTCTTCTTGGAGTGCTTTAGCAGATAAATATAATCTTGTTAAAAGACCTTATGGTAAAGGACAGATTTATGATTTCCCTCCTCATTGGTCAAATGGATGGATTGCAGAAGTAAACCCTGCTAAAGGATTATTTGTTTCAAGTGCTTGGCTTACTCCAAGTGAGCAAATAGTACATACAATAAATTCTAGTAATCCCTTTATGATGCTTTTTTGTATTGACTGCGGAGAAATAGTCTATTCGCAGCAAGGAAAAAAGAAGCAAGCTTTATTCCCTATCACTCATCTAATTATTAATCCCCAAAAACAATTTACCTTTACTTTCTTTAAAGATGTACATTATTGTTTTACCAGTATTTTAATTTTTGATGACTTTATAAAACCTTTTCTCAAAGACCGTACCAATGCACCTAGAATCAGTGTGGAGGATGCGAAACTTTGGAAAACACAACATTACAATACACCGGATATAATGCTTATTTTTGAACAAATTAGATGGGCTGTACGAAATACAGACATGCCTTTGCTTGCCTTTGAAGGTATGGCTTTGCATTTATTATCTTCAATAACTAGAAATTTTCCTGATATACCTAAAAGAAGAAGCAACCGCCGTCACTATGTTACTTGGGAAAATGAGCAAAAAATTTATAAAGTTAAAAATAAGATTGATGAAGATATTTTAAATCTTCCGGATACAATTGAACTATGCAGAATAGCTGGAATGAGCGAAAGTAAACTTCGCCAATCTTTTAAAAACCATTATGGAATTCCTCTTTATAGATATATTAGAATAGAAACCATGAAAAGAGCTATGCAGCTCTTATCTGCTGACCATCTAAGTATTCGTAACATATCTGAACTATGTGGCTATAAAAATCCAGCCAAATTTGCTGCTGCCTTTAAAAATGTCCATGGAATTACTCCTAGTGATTTTAGAAAATCTTTTAATTTATAGAGATTTAGATACTTATATGCTTATAGTATACAAGTATCTAAATTCCACAGGCTGTTGATAAACATATTTTATCAACAGCTATTCCCACTCCTCCAAATTTACTTTTTGGTAGTTTTAAGAATTGCATTAACTAAATAATCAAGTTGTTTATCCATAGAATATAAATCCTTATAAAAGAACAAATTCCAATCTGTTTTTATAACTCTATTTTCTTTTACTGCAGGTAAATTTGTCCATACATTGTTATCTTTTAAATTATCTCCTCCGTAATTCCAAACCGCTTGTATTATATAGTCTCCAGAATACTCTGTAAAAGCTTCAAGAGAAACATTCTTGTATTGCTCTCCATTTATTATTTCTTTTTTTACCACATTAGGAGCTTTTACTCCAAGATAATCATAAAGTATCTCTCCTCCTCTTCCCCATTTATTCCCAAACACTGTTATTTGCTTTGTATCTTGTTCTATAAGAGTGAAAGTTTTATCCATCACTCCTGCCGCTTCTAATTTTTTCTTACTAGTTTCCACTTTGTTTTTAAAATTATTAATTACTTTCTTTGCTTCTTCTTGTTTTCCAACAGCTTCAGCTATAAGGGTTACTCTTTCTTCTGAAGATATTTTTGTAAATGGGATAAGTACTGTTGGAGCAATCTTATTAAATTTTTTGTACTGCTCTTCACTTATTACAATTATTAAATCTGGTTTAAAAGCCATTATTTCTTCAGGTTCCCATTTCTCTATGATTTTAACACCTTTAAGCTCGTTTTTAAGAGCGCTATCACCTTCCATACGAGACATTGCTAAAGGTTTTACTCCTAAAGCAAGCAAATCTCCTTGAAAATAATTTACAACAATTCTTTTTGGATTTGCAGGTACTTCAACTTTTCCCATGGCTGTAGATATAGTTCTAGTTTTACGATCTTTATCTAACTCTCCACCACTATTGGTACTAGTACTTTTAGCGCATCCTACAACCAACGCAGAAAACATAAGAATTAAACAAGTAATAAAAGTTATTTTTAATTTTTTTATACCCATTTTGTTCCTCCTACTTTTATAAATGTTTTTAAATTTATATAATTAATAAAAATTTAATTAATTAGCTATAGCTGATTTTAGAGTTATTATATCAACACTCTTTTTCACATGTCAATAATAATCATTTTCATTTGGTGAAGGTTATAATTATCTTTTATATAGAATAAATACATCTATTCCAATGTATATAATAAAATTTACTTAAAAATTTTATGTTCATATAGGTATATAATTATACCGTTTTGGAGTATTTTTATATTGTCCCAAAAGATAATATATGCTACCATTTATGATATATTATTTTTAATTCACCACTTTTAGTAAGACTATATAGGAAGTATTGATAACATTGTTATTTGCACAAATAAATGTGTATAAAAAATAAATTGCTATTAAGTAAAGAAAGGATTTAAATCCATGAAAATAGATAAAACTACCACAATAATTAAAGAATTTGCTTTACAACTTAATTGCAAAGAATATGATTATGGAAATGGAAGTATTTATCGTTTACCTGAGGAAAATGGAGACAGTTGGTTTGTAGAGGTTAACCCTGCTGATGGACTAATTCTTAGTGATGCTTACTTTTCATTACTGAAATCAGTAACTTATGTTTATAATATTCCAGAGAATCATATCTTAATATGCTCTTTATATAGTGGTAATATTACTATTGTGGAGAATGGTAAAAAATCAAAGCGTTTGTATCAAGGTATGCATTTCTTCGTTAATAAGGGAAAACAAATTAAGATAATTATTAATACGGATGAACCTGTATGGTATACTTTTGCTTTAGTATTTGAAGACTTTATTATAAAATATATAAAAGATTTTTCATCCCAACCTTCATATATTCTATCTAAAGATATAATATTAAATACAAATCATTTTAATACCCCTGAATTACTTATGATATTTGAACAATTAAAATATTCTATTAGAAACTGTGATCTTCCCTATATGTATTATATAGGGAAAATATATGAAATTTTTGCTATTATCATACACAATTTAGATAACGAGGAATATTTAAACATACCTCGCCATAATCATCTAAGTTACCAAAATAAGCAGTTTATGTGGCTTTTAAAGACAGAAATAGATAAAAATATATTAAATCCCCCTACAATTGAACAAATGAAAAATATAGCTGAAATGAGTGAATCTAAACTTAGACGATGCTTTAAATCAACCTATGGTAAAACAATTTATAAATATATTAGATATAAAAAGATGGAACAAGCAATTAGATTTCTATCCCATGATGAAATGAGTATACATAATATTTCTACTACCCTAGGCTATGAAAGTGCAAGTAAGTTTTCAGCAGCATTTAAAAAAATTTACGGTATTACTCCTAGCGCATTTAGAAAATCCTTTAATCTGTAATTATGATTGAAAGCTAAAGCCTTATTGTCAGTTCCTAATTCTCACTATTAAGATAATCTCAGACTTTCACTAATAAGCTAAGTTATTGCCAATACTAAGTTCACTAAAAGTAGGAGTGCTCACATAACACTCCTATCTATATAATTATATTTAATTTGCCATTACTTTTTTATACATAAATCCACCTAAAGCATTAGATAAGAACCATCCAATTACAATGGACCAGCATATTCCTGTAAATCCCATAGATGTTCTAGCTAATCCATAAGCCAAGGCTACTCTTATTCCCTGAGATACAACAGTTAAAATAATTGATATATTAACCTCTCCCATACCACGGAAAAATCCATAAAACATAACGATACAACCAAGTAATATGTAAAAAATACATACAATCCGAAGATAACCTACCCCAACCTGAATAATATCTATGGATTCTTTTTTAACAAAAATTGATATTAAATTGGGTGCGAAAATAAAAACAACTATTGATATTATAAAAGAAATTAAGGCAATAACTTTTAAAATAGCATGAAACCCTTGGCGAATCCTTTTTATGTTTCCTGCTCCCTTATTTTGTGCCACATAAGTTGAAAATGCATTACTTAAATCCTGTAAAGGACGATTAGCAAACTCATCAATCTTTGAACAAGCTGCAAAGGCAGCCATCACGGTAGTTCCAAATGTATTAATTAATCCTTGAATCATTAACATTCCAAAGCTTGATAGAGATTGCTGCACTGCTGTCAAAACAGAGTAGCTTAAAATCGTTTTAAAAAGTTTTCTACTAAATACAATATCTTTTCTTTTAAAATCAAGGAATTTCATATGTTTTACAGTATAGAATGCACACCATAATGCGGATACTCCTTGTGCTATAAATGTAGCTAATCCTACACCTGAAACTCCCATGTTAAACACTAAGACAAAAATTAAATCTAAAATAGTATTTAAAATACAAGAAACAATCAAAAAATATAGTGGAGATTTTGAATCTCCAACGGAACGTAGCAAATAAGCACATATATTATAAAGTCCTGTGAATATAAGCCCTGTTAAGATATACCTTAAATATTCAGCAGAATATGTTACAGTATCTTTGGGCATCTGAAATAATTCTATTATTTCATAGAGAAATACATTCGTTATAAGACTTAACAGAATGCTTATAGATATTATGAAAAAAAATGAAGTAGATATAGCTTTTTTCATTTCATCATATTGTTTTGCACCATAAAGTTGTGAAAAAAATGCAGATGCTCCCATAGCTAGTCCAATTAAAATAGATGTCATAAAACTCATAATGAGAAAACAGGAACCTACAGCTGCAAAGGCTTCATTTCCTACAAATCGCCCTACAACAATGGAATCTACTACATTGTATATTTGTTGAAATAAATTTCCAATAAACATAGGAATAAAGAACCTTACAATGATTCCCATTGGTTTTCCTTTTGTCATATCGGTTTCCATGATAAAACCTCCTTTTTTTGAAATATGTACTCTTTAATATTTAGGCATTTTATATGCAATAGCCATTTCTCCCGTTATAGGATTGGTATATATCTCACAGTCAATTTCATATACTGATTTTATAAGCTCTTTAGTCAAAATCTCATTTGGCTTTCCATAGGTTACTATTTCTCCATTCTTTACTACATACAAAATATCACAGTATGTAGCTGCCATTGATAAGTCATGTAACGCTGCCAATACTCCTATTTTTAATGACTTTACAATAGAAAAAATTTGGAGTTGATATTTAATGTCTAAGTGATTTGTTGGTTCGTCTAGAATTAAAAACTTTGGCTCCTGTGCTATAGCTCTAGCTAATATGACCCTTTGTTTTTCTCCACCTGAAAGAGTTAAGTAGCTTCTATCAGAATATGTAGTTAAATCCACCTTTTTCAAAGCATTATGCACAATTTCATAATCCTCTTTATTATCAGGCTCCATTAAATTCTTATGAGGTGTTCGCCCCATCATAACCATATCGTAAACAGAAAAATCAAAACTCAAATCATTAAACTGTCCAACAACCCCCATCTGTTTTGAAACTGACTTAGCCTTTGATTTTAAAACATCCTTCTCTCCTAAAAAAACAGATCCTTTTTCAGGTTTGATTACCTTGTATATGCTTTTTAACAAGGTTGATTTTCCACATCCATTTGGTCCAATAATTCCAACAAATTTTCCATTATCAACCTGCAGGGAAATATCCTTTACAATTTTTCTGCCCGATAAAGTAACAAATATATTGTCTACTTTTAAATTCAATTTATTTACCTCCAAATCCATAACTTCTCTTTACTAGCATGTACATAAACACAGGTGCTCCAAGAAAAGATGTAATAATACCGATTGGCAGTTCTCCATTTGGAATAATTGTCCTAGCAAAAATATCTGCCCAAATTAAAAATATCGCGCTAAATAAAATACTTGTTGGTAAAAGTTTTTTATTATCCGAGCCAACAATACTTCTAACAATATGAGGAACAATTAAGCCAACAAATCCTATAATCCCACAAGTTGCTACTATAACACCTGTTACTGCAACTGAAATCACCATATAAAGCTTTCTATAAAAATTAAGATTTATTCCCAAAGTAACTGCCGTCTCTTCTCCCATCATCATAGTATTCATTACTCTTGCCTGAGATAAAAATAACACCACAGCTAACATTACAATGGTAGTAATAATAGGAAGCTTTCCCCACTGTGCAGAGGTTAGACTTCCCATAGTCCAAAATGTTACAGAACGTATTCCTTCTGCATCCTTAGCAAAATAAACAATAAAACTTGAAATTGCATTGCATAAAGCATTAATAACAGTTCCAGCGAGTACTAATTTTACAGAGGACATTTTTCCACCAATACTGGCAAGCCCCATAACTAAAGCACCAGCACCAAATGCGCCAATAAATGCCCAAAAAGCAACTCCAAGTTCACTTAAAGTACCTGCAACACCAAATCCGATCATAATTGAAAATGTTGCTCCTAATGAAGCACCAGAAGAAATTCCTAATATATAAGGATCAGCTAAAGGATTTTGTACAGAAGCCTGCATAACTACACCACATAATGTAAGCCCAATTCCTGCAATCATAGCCAATAACACTCTAGGAAAACGAATTTGCCAAATAATCTCCTCAAACATTCCATTCATAAATTGATCTAAATTACCAGTTTGTAATCCAGTTAATTTATAGATTAATATTCTATAAGATTGGCTGAATGGAATAGATACTTGCCCCATTGATACTGAAATTATGATAGATAATATAAGGATAGTAACTAGACCAATAATTATTGCAGTAAACAGAGAACGTTTTTTAGAAGTATATCCATAATTCACTATATTATATTTTGCTGCTCCTACTTTTTCTGTTTGTAACATAGCTAATTTCCTCCAAATAGTTCAGGATGAATGAATTTTGCAACATCTTCATACAAATCTGAAAGTTCAAGGCTTCCACGTATTGCATTGGTGTAGTCTACAACCATCACATTACCTGTCTTTATTGCAGTAACATTTTGAAGTCTTTTATTAGAAAGTATTTTATTTTTTATCTTTTCCCTATCAGAACCTTGGAACTCAGTTATAATTATTTTTTCTGGATTTGCAGCAATAATTGACTCAATTGACATCTCCATATATGAATCCTTTGATAATTCTATATATTTTCCACCTGCATCTTCAATTACTTCATCAATGATGCACCCTGATGGCGGATAATAATCATAATTTTCACGTCCGGCACTTGCCACAAGTAATACATTTGGGGTAGTTTTTGCTTTTTTAGCTACTTCTTTAACTTTATCCATTCTGTCCTTTTGTTCTTTTAAATACTTATTTGTCTTATTTTCAATGTTAAAAGCTAATCCAAAATTCTTAATATCCTTAAAATATTCATCAATGCTTCGCCCTATTGTAAAGTTTACCGCTGGAAGAACTGGAATACCTCTATCATTCCAAAAGGAAATGTCACCTACTCTATCTTCTTTAAAGGCTGAAGACATAGAATAAATAATATCAGGCTTCAAAGCAATTATTGCTTCTTTAGAAGGCCATGATTTTGCAATAATAGGCATTTTAGATATTTCATCATCATATTTTGAAAAAGATTTATCAAGATATCCTACCCCAACAACTTTATCTTGTAATCCAAATTTAATCATTAATTCAGCCATAGATTGTCCCATTATCACCACTCTCTTAGGCTCTTTTTCTATGGTTTGTACTATCTCTTTTCCTTCATCCGTATAAACTTTAATATTGACAGGATAATTATTTTTACTTTTAGATCTATTTTGTTTTTGTCCTTGTATACCTATAGTTTTGACTTTTCCATTCTGTCCTTTTGTAGATTGAGAGCAACCTACTAGCCCTAAGATAAAAATAACTCCTATAAATAATGTTACACACTTTTTTAACATTTTTTACCTCCTTATGTATTCTAGTACCTACAAAAATTTTATTTCTTCTTAAGAACTATAATACAAAAAAATTCATATTATCTATATTGATGTAGTCACTGTTTATATTGAGAAAAAAACTTTAAAAATAAGGACAATATCTGTTATCTTTAGATGTGATAATATGTTGTAAAATATATGAGTAGATAACTAAATTTCTCCAATAAAATAAGCCACAGGTACTATACCTGTGGCAATTTAAATAAATAAAAATTATCGAAAAAATTAATTTACAAGTTTTAAAGAGTCATCTTTATATTGCAAAGGGGTTAATCCAAATTCCTTTTTAAAAGCATAACAAAAGTTACTTGGATTTGAATATCCTACATCAAGAGCAATTTCATTAATAGATTTATCAGTATCTAATAATAATATAGCAGCACGATCTAGACATATTTTTCTATGGTATCTAAATATAGTATCACCATATATTGCTTTAAATCCCTTTGCTAATTTATTCTTATTTATTGCTAGCTGCTTAGATAGAATATTTACTGTTGGAAGCTCGTATAAATTTTTCATTAATAACTCTGGTATCTTTTTTATCTGATTAATTTCAAATTCATCCAACTGCAATTGACTTATTTTATTTGTCCCTAGAATTTCATAGGATACTATTTTTGATAATATTTCCATTACCTTACTTTCAAAAAATAAAATTTTCGATTTCTCTGGTAAACTACAATTAAATATTTTCAAAAATATGTTTGCAATTTCAGGAGAAACATTTATTCCTTGATAATACTGATTTCTAAGTTCATTCTCTAATTCCTCTATTGTGTCCTCCCATAGCTCAATCCCACAGCTACCAAAATATGATGCTATAGCTGATTTTTCAGTAGTAATTGAAATCCCTTGATATTTCTGACCTGCACAATTAATCACCTTTCCGCAAGTTTCACGGGACATTGATATGGAAAGTTCATTTTTAGAAAGACACATATTTCCTACTTTATCTTCATGAATATTTAAGCAACCATCAACACAATATTCTATTTCAAAATACTCTTCCGATAAGTCAAATTCTGTTATCATATCATGATTAAATATTGTATCATAAATTATAAGCATCACATTTCCCATAAGTTTATAAAATTTTATACAGCCTTTACCATATTGGGGCTTTATATCATATATAACTTCTTTTTCATCATTAAAATTCATAGAATCTCGTATCGTTGCAAATTGGGTACGTATTGATGAATATTGCATAATCATTGATGAACATCCTTGTTTTGTATTTATATGAAATTTATTTTTCATTTCATGCGCTCCTTTCTTGTCCTCAATAAATCTTTTTCTGCTTACTATGATTTATTTCAATGTTTATATAATTCACATTTAATATATTACAACACACTATATGATAATGTAATTCATTATCATATATTATATTTCTTTTTATTTATTTTATCAATTTATTTTCTATATATCTACTTAATATATTAATCTAATTGATTCTAAACTAAAATTTTTATCAATTATAATTAACAAAATGTATACCCTATTCGCCTACCATTTATATACTTAAAAAATAGAGTATTAAATACATAACCCCCACCACATTTCCGTGGTGGGGTTGAAACATTATATGCCAAGCTTTCCCATATATAATTAACTATTTTTTTGTTGTGGTATCAGTATAATTTTTTAAATCATATAACTGCTCAGAATTTCCTTTTCCTTCTGGGTCGAATTGTTTAGTATTTGAATTTGAGTTTAAGTTTTCTTTATTATTGTTGTCCTTATTAACTCTTTCACTATTTACCTCATTTGAATTTTTCCATTCACTTTCTGAAACAACTTTACCATTTTCTTTAACCCAATTCATAATATCGCTGCTTGAGTTTCCTCCCATACCACCTACCATTACATATCTAACTTCTCCATTACTAACTAATTTTTTAAATTCATCTAAAGTAATTACTTTATCTGTTCCAAAGAAACCTCCAAGTGCCATTACTGATTCTCCAGTATTGATAATTATATCTGAAGCATAACCATTAGTAGATGAAGTAACAAGAAGATATTTTTCATTTGTTTTATGGCTTTTTAAAAATTCTATCAACTTTGTGTTTCCACTATTAGAATTATCCATATTAAAACCATCCTTTTGCTTATTAGTGATTAATGATAATCCAGCAGATGGGAAGGTACCAGATACTGGATAAAAAATTGTAGTAGCAGAACAAACTAAAGGAGTTATTAAAAGGCCCATTAAAGCAATAGTAACCAGTGATTTCTTAAATTTTATATTTTTAAACTTTAATATATCTTTTTTATTTTTTCTTAAATTAACAATAGCTAGTATAATGGAAGATACAATACATAAAACTGCTACTATTGTAGTTAAAATTTTAGCCGTATTTGATATATTATAATAATAAGATAATATTAATATCTGAGTTAATCCATCTGCGATAAGTGCTACTGGTAAAATCCAAGATTTCCATCCTTTTTCATTATATAACTCCCACATTGATACAACTCCAATCCCTGCCAAAGCTGAAATTGGTGGAGCAAGCATGGTTAAATAATATGGATGAAATAACCCTTTTGTAAAGCTAAAGTATATAAATTCTGGTAGTAACCACATACTCCATAATACTAGTGATAGCTTTTTTCTATTATCAAAAGTTTTATTTAACTTTTCTTTTATTGCGGCTGCTATAAATCCGAACACAGCAAGAGGGAATAACCAAATAATTTGGTCTGATAAACTATTATTAGAGAACAGTCTAACAATACTTGCAACTTCTTGGCCACCAAAGGTTCCTCCCATTCCTCCTCCATTAGGTCTCTGCATTCCATTACCTCCTGGAGGCATTCCACCAGGCCCATTTCCATCACCATTCGGAGGATTACCCTTTCCATCTTGTTGAGCATTAGCCTGTGCACCATTCATTGATGGAGGTTGTTGCCCTTGCATTTGATCATTATCTATTGATGGTGGCTGTCCTTTGGTTTTACCATTCTCCTTTGATGTTTGATCCGAACTTTTATTCTTAGTTGCACTGGAAGTGCCATCAGTTTTTTGTTGATTCTTCCCATCCATTCCTCCTGGTGCTCCACCACCCTGAGTTGAACTACTACCAATACCAAGTCTCTCAAGCCCATTATGTCCTATTATAAGCTCCATAACCGAATTATTAGTACTACTTCCTACATAAGGCCTGTTTCCCTCAGGTACTAAGTCTACAATAAAGGCCCAGGATAATGAAACCAAAATTAAAATAATTGTACCAGCCATAAGATGAACTATTCTTTTTTTAAAGGATACTGCATTAGAAAGAAGATAAGTTATATATATAGCTGGTATTATCATATATGCTTGAAGCATTTTTATATTAAATCCGATCCCTACAATTGCTAAACCTATTAAAAGATATTTTAGTTTCCCTTTTTCTGCTGCCTTGGAAAGAACTAAACAAGCTAATAGCAATGTTAAAACAAGTAAATTATCACAAGTGTTATTTCTACTTACAGCTACAAAAACAGGCGTAACTGCAAGACATATTGCAGAAATAAGACCCGCAGCAGTTCCAAAGCTTCTTTTAACAATAACATATATTAATCCTACTGATACTACCCCAACAATAGCCTGAGGTAATATTATACTCCATCCACTAAAACCAAATATTTTAGCAAATATAGCTTGTATCCAAAAACCTAAAGGTGGCTTATCAATACTTACAAAGCTAGCTGGATCAAAGGATACAAAGAAAAAATTCTTTAAACTTAAAGTCATACTTTTTACACCTGCAGCATAATATTGATTTGCGTATCCTTCTATATTCAAATTCACTAAATTTAATATTAAAGATAATATCAAAATTAATGATAACGCTATATTCTCTTTTGTAAACTTTATCTTTTTCATTATTTATATCCCCCACTCAAAATATATGTTAGTTTTCACTTTATCCATTTCTAAAATTAAGTATTTCTTATTTTTTATATGTTTATTTACATGTTATCTTTTATTTATTCTCATATACTTACTTAAACACAATAAATTTATATGCTACAAAATTTGTTGCTTGGGCTATGATTGTAACTATTACTTTTGCTAAATACACATTTATATTAAGATTTTTTGCTAATAAATTCATAGCAAAAACTGTTATGATAAGTGAAATTAAGTTAATTATTATAAACTGCATAAGTTCATATAATATCTTCTTACTAACTTTATGTTCCTTAAAAGTCCATTTTTTATTAAATATAAAGCTATTGATTATGCCAAAACTATAACCTATAATTTGACTAGTTATATATCCTACTCCAACTAACTCATTAAATACTGTAAACATTAAAAAGTCTATGGTAGTATTTACAACGCCTACTATTGAAAAACGACTTATATGTTTAAATTTGCCATGGAATATATATTGGTTTACTTTAGTCATTAATTTCATATTTTTTATCAACCTTCTCATAATTTATAGTATTATCAATTATATACATAGGTCTATTTTTACTTTCATCAAAAATTCTTCCAATATATTGACCCATTATACCAATGGTAAAAAGTACTAATCCAAACATAATTAAATTAATTGATAATATCATTCCTAAGCTTAATATATCTGTACAGTTTATTACTGCCTTTATGATTTCAGTTATAAATACAATAGTACCTATAGAGAATATTATCCCCCCAGCATAACTAGCAATTGTAAGTGGTTTATATGAAAAAGAGGTTATTCCATCAAAGGCTAATTTTAGCATCTTTCTTAATGGATATTTAGTCTCTCCAGCAAATCTTTCTTGTCTTACGAATTCTACAGCCGTTTGCTTATATCCAACCCAACTTACCAATCCTCTTACGTATCTATTTTTTTCTGGAAGTGATATTAAAGTATCACATACCTTTCTATCTATAAGCCTAAAATCTCCTGTATCCACTGGAATACCTATATTGGTTATGTTTTTTAACAGTCTATAAAACATCCTAGCAGTAAATTTTTTGAAAAATCCTTCACCTTCTCTTTTAACCCTTTTTCCATATACTACTTCGTACCCATTTTTCCATTTTTCAATCATCTCAAAAATAACCTCTGGTGGGTCTTGAAGATCCGCATCAATTACCACAATAGCCTTACCTATAGCTACATCCATTCCTGCAGTTATAGCAGCTTGATGTCCAAAATTTCTAGAAAAATTTACAAGTTTTATTTTTTCATCCTTTTTACATATGCTATCTGCTTTTTCTTTAGTTAAATCCCTACTTCCATCATTTATAAATATAATTTCATAATTTTCCTTTGTGGAATCCATAACTTCCTTTAATCTTCTATAACTTTCATCAATAACAAGCTCTTCATTATATAAAGGAACTACTATAGAATAAACTATTTTATTAATCACATTTATCACCTCATAAAATTGTTATTTGATTATGTCTTTAAGCTGATTTTTTAAGTCATTTATTAAAATTAAGCTCCTCTCAAACTTTCCTTATTTAAAATTGTAACTATAAATTGTTGTATCAGTTTCAAATAACTATGTGAATTTTTTGTGATTTTATATAATTAACCCTTAGGACAAGATAAATAAATCTTATTTATACTTACCTAAGGGCTAAATTTAATTATTAAAATTTATTGGAAAATGCAAATAATAATTATTTTTACTTTCCCGGGGACAATTATTAATCTATAGGATATTTAATTATAAAACTTACGCCATTATCTCTATTTACTGCCTTTATTTCTCCATTATAGAAATCTATAATTTTTTTAGAAATAGCTAAACCTAAGCCAAAATTTCCAGTCCTATCTTTATATAGATTTTCAAAAATATACTCTATATTATTTTTATCAATATTAGGTCCATCATTATAAATTTCTAAGATTGCAACAGAATTTTCTTTTTTAAGAGTTATAGCAATTTCTCTTTCTGCATACCTAAGTCCATTATCTAATATATTTTCAATAGCTACTCGTATTTTTTCAGCATTTCCCTTTATAATAACCTTATCAATATCTAAATTCCATTGAATTTTACTATTAACTATCTCAAATCTACTTATAATGTTAAACAATAAATTATGTAACTCAAATCCTATATTTTCACTATTATTTTCTAAAGTATAGGCAAGAGTATTTAAATACAATAATTGTTTAATTTTTTTCTCAAGAATAGCTGCCTCATCTTTTATTATCTCAGCAGTTTCTTCAACTGATTCTATATACATACCATCAATAATAGCTTGAGCATGGCTCATAATTACCATTACTGGAGTTTTTAAATCATGAGATATGCTTTGTAGAAACATTTTTTCTTCTTCATCAATCTTTTTTAATTCTTTTTGCATACGATTCATTGAATTTACTAATCTACCAATCTCATCATCATTTTTAATTTTAATAGGATCCCTCCAATCCTTATGAGCTATTTTTACAGTATAATCCTCAAGCTCTCTTAAAGGCCTTGAAATATAATTTGCAACTAATTTAGCAGTAAAAAATCCTATAATAATAAATATAATACCTATAATTATTACTGTATATAACAATACATTATCTTGTATTTCAGGTATATACGATATTAAATAAAGTTTTTCTCCTCCTTCATTTTTAATTGAACTTATTATAAAGATAAATTTCATGTTGTTATGATATTCTTTAAATTGCTTTTGCTGAATATTATTACCTATAATATAACTGGCCATCCACATTTTTATTTCATCACTAGCAGGTCTTGGGGGTGGATTCTTCTTTTCTATTGGTGGTGGTTCCTCTTTTCTTTTACCTATATCTATAATTTTATATTTATCATTCTCATCTATTTTTACAATAAAATGATCACTTCCCTTAAGATTTCTTAATTCATCAAATCTATTTTGTTCATTAAAATTATTGCTGTTTAATAAAACATCATGAGCGACTTTTAAATCCTCTAGCTTTGAATTTTCACTAATTCTCTTAAATGCAACTAAATATAAAAATGAAATACTACATATTATTATTAAAATTATAGCAGTGAATGTTGTCCATATCCTCATTGTTAATGATTTAAATCTTAATCTCTTCATCATTTAACCACCAATTTATAACCATATCCATATACAGTTTCAAGATCTAACTTATCCATCTTTTTGCGCAATCTCCTAATTGTATCATCAATAACTCTATCGGATCCGAAATAATCCTCTCCCCAAATACTAATTAAAATTTGTTCTCTAGATATAACATTGTTTCTATTCTCTACAAAAAAATTTAATAGTTCAAACTCTTTGTTTGTTAGTTGAATTTCTTTTTCTCCAAAAAAAACAGCTCTTTGTCTTTTACTTATTTTGTACTCTCCAATATTGGTAATTATATCCATAGAATTATTGCTTTTCCCATAAATTCTTTCCATAAGTTTATTAGTTCTTATTATAAGCTCTCTAGGTAAAAATGGCTTTGATAAATAATCGTCACTTCCTAATTCTAATCCCACCACTCTATCCAGTTCCTCATTCCTTGCAGACATAAAAATAACCGGAGTATTTTTATTGTTTTCTTTTACAGCTTTGATTATTTGGTACCCATCTATATCAGGTAACATTATATCTAATATCCAAAGATCTGGAACATCTTTTATTTTCTCTATTGCAGAACTTCCATTAAAAAAAGTAGTTACTTCATACCCTTCACGTTGCAGATACTTTTCTAATAATATATTCAAACTTTTTTCATCTTCAACAAGATAGACTTTTCTTCCCATCTTTATCACCTCAAAATATAATCCAGTATCTTAGTTTATCCATTAAACCTTATTTTTAATTTTACAATCACCATTCACTTTACATCTATGACATTACTAATATTTTAAAAATCAATATCAATATTCTATGGTAATATATCCATGATTTAAATCTTAGATAGTTTGTTTTTAAACATAAAATTTAATACTAAAACCACTTTTCCTCTAATCTAATTTTAAATTTAAAATATCAAGTGATTATGTAATTATTGTGTGAAAATTATGTGATACAATTTCATTGTTCAGTATTTCAAATTAGTCCAAGTATAAAAAGAGAATCATCACATTAAAATTTTTACAATTCATGCGATAACTCTCTTAATAATTAAAAATAATTATAAATTTAAAATATGTTTCTCTAATTTATTCTTCTACAAATAATGATACAAATTCAAACTTATTACAATCAACTAACCCTCTATTAGTTAATCTTAATTCTGGTAGACAGGCAAGTGGAATAAGTGCCATTGTCATAAATGGTGAAACTATATCACATCCAATTTCTTTCCATGCACTATCTAGTTTTTCTACCATTTCTGCCATTTCTTCTAAAGGCTTATTACTCATAAGTCCTGCTATTGGTAATGGAACTAAACCTAATACTTTACCATCTTGTACAGCTACCATTCCTCCACCACATTCTATTAATGTATTAGCAGCTAATGCCATATCTTCATCATTTGTTCCTATAACTAATAAGTTGTGAGCATCATGGGCAACTGTTGCAGCCATAGCTCCTCTCTTAATACCAAAACCTTTAACAAAACCATATCCTGCTTTTCCTGTTTCATGGTGTCTTTCAAATACAACTGCTTTTAAAACATCTTTACTTGAATCACATTGAACTTTATCATCTTTAACTTTAAGCTCAATATGTCTCTCATATGTACCAACCCTTTCAGGTATAATTTCAATAACTCTTGCAGTTATTTTTTCTTTATTAGAAGCCATAATATTAAAGGAAGCTGGTGTTATTTTATCTTTAATATGCATTGAATGCATAGCATCTTCAGGATAATCATATTTAGCTATTGATGTAGTTAACACTCCATCCTTTGCAACTAAGTTTCCATCTATAATAACTTTTGTTATTTTTACATCTTTTAAATCTTCTATAAGTAAAATATCTGCACATTTTCCTGGAGTTATAGAACCTAATTCATGATCCATTTGGAAACATTGTGCACAGTTTATTGTTACCATTTGAATTGCAGTTAATGGTTCTATTCCTTCTTCTATAGCACGTTTTATAATATGATCTAAGTGTCCATCCTTAAGCAATGTATGTGGGTGAGTATCATCAGATATTAAAACAGCAAATCTACTATCTACTTTATTTTCTGTAATGGCTTTACTTACTTCCTTTAAGTCATGCCATGCAGAGCCTTCTCTAAACATCGCATACATTCCAAGGCGCATTTTAGCAAGAGCATCTTCAGCTCTTGTAGATTCATGACAACATCTCACACCTGATGCAATATATCCATTTAATCCTTTTCCTGTTTCAGGTAAAGAATAATGTCCTGTTACTGTTTTACTAGCTTTTAAAGTTTCTCCTACTACTCCATGAGCATGATCTGTAGAATAAAGTATACCTGGGAAGTTCATCATTTCTCCTAATCCAACTATTTCATCCCACTTCATTGTTTCTCTAACATCTTCTGGTCCTACAGCTGCTCCTGTATCTTCAAAACCTGGAACTGCTGGTACACAAGATGGTGTGGTTACCATATTTTTAAGTGGAGTACCCTTGCCATCTTCAATCATATAACGTACACCATTTAATCCAAGTACATTACAAATTTCATGTGGATCCATATATATTCCAATAGTACCATGTGGAACTACTGAACGAGCATATTCACTTACACTTAGCATTGATGATTCAACATGAATATGACCATCTAAAAAGCCTGGTGCAATATACTGTCCTTTTGCATCAATTACCTCTGTGTTTTCCCCTATACAATGTTTTGCGTCACCTACTAACGCAATTCTCCCACAGCTAATTGCTACATCTGTATTTTCAATAACTTCTCTTGTACAAACATTTATAAGTTTTGAATTTATAATAACCATATCCGCTGGTTCAAAGCCCTGTGCCACACTTGATAAAGTTTTACTTACCTCCCAAAGAGGCTTTGTATCAAATTTATTAAACATATCCCCGTCTCCTTTTATATTTTTATAGATTTCTCTTTTTATATTTTTATACATTATATTATATTTTTATAATATATTCCACATTATTCATCCATTGTTTACAATTTTATTCGTCCATTTCATTACATTTTCTTTAATTCTTTGCTATTTGTTCGTAAATACTAACTTAGAAAATATATATTCTGCTTTAGTATACTTCAAGGCATTAGGGATAATATATGGATAAAGTCATTGAACCAATCTTCTAAACTGTTTATTAATTATCTTGATATTCTTCCAATTCCATTACTTATAAAATTTTCTACCTCTTCGATATTTACTAAATTTGCATCTCCATGTATACTATGTTTTAAAACTGAACATGCTGTAGCGAATTCACAAGTATATTGAGAAGACTTTTTATTTACAATACTATAAATTACTCCTGCTGTTAGGGCATCCCCTGCTCCTATTCTATCTATAATATCATCAAAGGTATGTTTCTTAGATGAATATAGTTTATTATTTGTATAGTAATTACATTGTACGCTATTTGCACTTACTGATTTAATCTCTCTAATTGAAGAAAAAATATGTTTTATATTAGGATAAGATTTTGTAATCTCATTATAGTAGTAGTTTAACTTTTCATGCTTGTCTTCTAAATCACAGCTCATATCTAATATATTTTCTGCATCTAATATTCCAGCAGAAAATATATTAATATATGGTAATATTTCTTTTGTTGCCTTTCTTGCTTCTTCTAAAGTCCACATTTTAGCTCTATAATTAGAATCATAGCTTACCAAAATATTATTATTCTTACAGTACTTTAATATTTTTAATGTTACCTTTCTTACTTCTTCCGAAATAGCTAATGTAATTCCTGAAAAATGAAATACATCTGCATCCTTTAGTGCTTCTTTTATATTGATATCTTCATCCGTGATAGATCCAAAAGCAGAATTATCCCTATCATAAATAATCTTTGAAGATCTATTTCCACTACCTACCTCTACAAAATATATAGGAGTTCTTTTGTTTTCTCTTTTAATAAAAGATGTTTCTACTGATTTCTCTTTTAGATAGTTAATTATGCCTTCTCCTATTTGATCCTTTGAAACCTTTGTAATCATTCTAGTTTCAATTCCAAATCTAGATAGTGATATTAAAACATTTGCTTCTCCACCACCATAATTAGCATGAAATTCTTTAGAGTTTAAAAAAAGCATTCCTTTCTTAGTAGATAATCTAAGTAATATCTCTCCAAAACCAACTACTTTCATCTTATATACCCCTTGCTTTATTAAATTTATCTACATATTGATTACAAACTGCTTCTATTTCATCAAATTTTCCTAACTCTCCAAGTTTATTTAATTCTCCACCAATACCTACTAAATCTACATCTGTATTTGCCCATGAATCTATGTTATCTAAGTTCACTCCACCTGTTACCATTATATTTACATATGGTAATGGTCCTTTAATAGACTTTATATAACCTTGTCCAAATGCACTTCCTGGAAATACCTTCACAATATCTACTCCACTTTCATAGGCTGTGACTATTTCAGTTATAGTCATTACTCCTGGTATATATGGAATATTATATCTATTGCAAATCTTTGCTGTTTCTTCACTAAGTGATGGAGAAACTATATATTTTGCTCCTCTTAATATTGCCATTCTTGCTGTTTCTGAATCCAAAACTGTTCCAGCACCTATAACAACCTCATCATCTTTTGAATACTTCTCTGAAAGTTCTTCTATTATATCATTAGCAAATTTATTTGTGTATGCAACTTCTATAGCTTTAACATTTCCTTTAATACAGCTTTCTGATATTTTAATACCTACTTCCTTTGTTTCTCCACGAACAACTGCTACTATCTTACATTTTTTTAGAGCATTTAAAACCTTCATCTTAATCACAATAAAAACCTCCATAAATCTATTATTGTACTAACTCTTACAGAAATATTATTATTTCATATATCCACCCTTCATTGGTGAAACTGCTCTTTCTGAAAATATCTTTAATATTCCTGATTTATATTTATTTTCTCTTTTTTCCCATTTAGCTTTACGTTCTACTAAAACCTTATCTATGGCTTCTTCACTTAATTTTTGTCCATTAATGCCAACTAATTGTAGTATTCTTTTCTCTATATCTATTTCAATTAAATCATTCTCTTCAACTAAAGCAATTGGCCCTCCAACTGCTGCTTCGGGAGAAACATGTCCTATTGCAGGACCTTTAGATGCTCCTGAAAATCTTCCATCTGTAATAAGTGCAATACTTGCAGATAATTGTTTATCAGAGGATATTGCTTCTGTTGTATAAAACATTTCAGGCATTCCACTACCTTTTGGTCCTTCATATCTTATAAACACAGCATCTCCTGGATTTATTTTTTTAGATATGATAGCTGCTATTGCTTCTTCTTCACTATCAAAAGGTCTTGCCTTTAAAATTCCTTTATGCATTTCTTTTGGTACAGCTGAATGTTTAACTACTGCTCCTTCTGGCGCTATATTTCCTTTTAAAATTGCAATAGCTCCATTTTTACCTATAGGTTCACTTATTGGTCTTATAACATCTCTTCTTGTAAGTCCAACCTTTTTAAGGTATCTATCACAATTCTCATAATATCCATTCTTCTTTAAGTCTTCTAAATTCTCACCTAAAGTTTTACCTGTAACAGTCATTACATCTAGATGTAATAAATTCTTTACTTCTTCCATTATTGCTGGTACTCCGCCTGCATAATAGAAATATTCTGCTGGCCATTTTCCTGCTGGACGTATATTTAAAAGATATGGAGCATATCGATGTATTCTATCAAAACTTTCTTCATCAATTTTTATGCCAAACTCATGAGCTATAGCTGGAATGTGTAATAAGGAATTAGTAGATCCTGAAATTGCTGCATGAATTATAATTGCATTTTCAAAGGACTTTTCTGTAACTATATCCTTTGGTTTAAGATTCATCTTTACTAGTTCAACAACTTGTTTCCCAGCTTCTATTGCAACATCTTCTAAATCTTTGCAAGTTGCAGGCATTAGGGCACTGCCAGGTAACATCAATCCTAAGGCTTCTGCCATAACTTGCATTGTTGAAGCTGTTCCCATAAAGGAGCAAGCTCCACAAGATGGACATGCATTGTGTTTATAATAAGTTAATTCTTCCTCTGTAATTTCTTTTCGTTGATACATAGCACTATAAGCACCAATTTGTTCTAAAGTTAAAAGATTAGGCCCCGCTTCCATAACGCCACCTGTAACAACAATTGATGGTATATTAATTCTTCCTATAGCCATTAAGTGAGATGGAACAGCCTTATCACAGCTTGATATAAATACCCCTCCATCAAAAGGAGTGGCATTGGCATGAATTTCTATAAGTGATGTTATAGTATCCCTAGAGGCTAATGAATAGTTGATTCCATCATGACCTTGAGCCATACCATCACATATATCTGTTGCAAAATATCTGGCAGCTTTTCCTCCCTTTTCTGCTACACCCTGTACCGCATTATTGGCAAATTTTATTAAATGAGCACTTCCTGGGTGACTATCTCCAAAGGTACTTTCAACTATAATTTGAGGTTTAGATAAATCTTCAACTGACCATCCCATACCCCTACGAAGTGGATCCATTTCTGGAGCAATCTTTCTAATATCTTGACTAATCATATTAACCTCCTTATTTAACATAAATATTTCCTTTATATGCTTCTTGTTTAAAACATAGCTCGAAACATGGCATATCCACTTTCCGAGCTTTTACTAAATATATTTTATAGATGTATTTACGATAAAATTTTTATTTATTAAGAAAATTCAATTACCGGAGTTTCTCCACCTTCAACACTGATATCCTCATATTTTTTACTTATATTGCTACCATTAGGTTCAGTAATAATCATCATTGTTATAGGAGAGTATCCTTTTGATATAATATAATCCTTATCAAACTTTAGTAAGGGTGTTCCTAACTTAACCTTTTGTCCTTCTTCAACTAATACTTCAAAGCCTTTACCTTCTAGACTTACAGTATCAATACCTACATGAATTAATATTTCGACACCATTGTTCATTAATAAGCCAAGTGCATGTTTTGAACCTTTCATTATCAATTTAACTAGACAATCACAAGGTGCTACTATAACTTTATCTGTTGGATCAATAGCTATGCCATCTCCCATCATTAGAGAAGAAAAAACTTCATCTTTTACATTGGTTAATGCTACACTTTTCCCACTTACTGGAGAATATAATTTCTTTTTCTTAAATATTTGAAACATAATTAATCTCCTTTACTTTAATTCTGGCCAATACTCTTTATTAGCTTCGATTAAATCGTCTAAAACAGCTTTTGCCACACTAGCACTTGGTACTGTTTTGGAAAGAGTTAATGCTTGCCATAATTTTTGATAGCTTCCTTCTATCCATGATTGGACAACTAATTTTTCTACTGATACTTGTTGTTCCATTAATCCTTTTTCAAATTGAGGAATTTTGCCTTGAACTAATGGTTCTGGTCCATTGCTTCCTACAATGCAAGGTACTTCTACCATAGCTGTTGGATCAAAGTTTTCTATTGCTCCATTATTTTCTACAATGCATAGCATTCTTTCATGAGTGTTATAAGCAATAGCTCTTGCTAAGTCAACAATAAATGAAGCATGAGAATCTATATGGAATTCTCCACCTTTTGCTGTACCAGCTTTAACTATTTCTTTTGCAGCAGTAAATACGGACTTTTCTCTTCCGTTCATTACTTCATTAGCCCTTGTATATTCAGCATTTGAATGCTCCACAACATAATCTGGATATAAATAATATTTTAAATATGTGTTTGGCAAGAAATTAGGTTCAATAGCTAATAAATCTTTTGCTTTTTTATGAGTTTCTTGCCAACTTGGTTCTGTGTGTTGTGTATCTACTTCTACTTGATTTAAATAACCGTTTTCTGCTACATAAGCCTTTAGTTTTGGCATTAAATCATTTCCTTGCTTATCTCTAACACTTGTCCACCATCCAAAATGATTCAATCCAAAATAGTTAACTTCTAAATCTTCTGGAGTTAATCCTACTATTTGAGACATACGGCGAAGAGTACCAACTGGCATATCACAAATATTTAGTACTTTAGAATTTGGCTTTAATATACGGCATGCTTCTGCAACTATAGCTGCTGGGTTTGAATAATTTAACATCCAACAATTTGGAGAATACTTTTCCATAATATCTATTAGTTCCATCATTCCACCAATAGAACGCATTCCATATGCTATACCACCTGATCCACAAGTTTCTTGTCCAACAACACCATATTTTAAAGGAATCTTTTCATCCTGCTCACGCATTTCATATTTTCCAACACGAATATGAGCCATGCAAAAATCTACATCAGTAAATGCTTCTTTGGGGTCAGTTGTATATGTGAATTCTATTTCTGGTGCATTCTCTTTTAATAGTATTTCTAAAGCTTTTCCTATTGTTTCTTGACGCTTTCCATCATTATCATATAACTTTAATTTGCGTAATGGGAAACGATGAATATTATCTAATAACATCATTACTATGCCTGGTGTAAATGTACTTCCTCCACCTGCAATAACAATTGAAAATTTTTTATTTTGTTCCATAAAATTAACCACCTTTTTTTATATTTTATAGGACTTTTTCTTTTAATATTTATTTTTATAAATTCTATAATATTTTTATTGACTTCTTACAAGCTGATTATAGTAAAGTTATTTATTAGAGTAAACAATTTGAAGAGGTAAAAATACATGTTACTTGAACTAACAACCTGTTTCATAATTAATAGAATTTTTATTCAAGTTCCAATTTACTATATCTTTATAAGGGGCTGTTGCACTAAGAATAAATCCTACAATATATTGTGTTAACTTTAAATTTGCAAAACAATATATTGTATGTAAATTTTTTAATGCCACAGTCCCTAACTAAATTTTTTATTCTAATTTGATTCTATTCCAAGATATTCGTCTACGTTCTTTCTTACACTTGTAACCTTTAAACCATAGACAACCTGTACGTTTTCTCCTTTAATTATTACTCCATTTGCGGCTGTTTCATTTTTTAATAATTGTTCATTAACTAATGAAGAATCTTTTACAACTAATCTTAATCTAGTGTAACAATTATCAACTTTTAGTATATTATCCTTACCACCTAAGCCTTCTACTACAACTGGCGCAATACTTGAATCTCCTGATTTTGCACTTACTTTAGACTTTTCTTTATAATCTTTTTTAGTATATAACTTTGTATTTCCATTTTCTTCTCTTCCTGGAGTTTTAAGTTTGAATTTAACTATTAAAAATCTGAATATAACATAATATATAACGAATTGTCCTAAACCAACTAAGATAAACATTGGCCAGACTGTTTTAGCAACTCCAAGAGGTATATTATATAATAAGAAGTCTATTAGCCCATTTGGTCCTATAGCTGTGACCCCTAGAATATTTAATACTACCATTCCTAATCCACTTAATACTGCATGTATAACAAATAATATTGGTGCTACGAACATAAATGAAAATTCTATTGGTTCTGTTACTCCTGCTAATATTGATGTAACTGCAGCTGGAATTAAAATTGCCTTTATCTTAGACTTATTCTCTGGCAATGCAGTATGATACATAGCTAAACATGCACCAATTAAGCCAAACATTTTTGACAATCCTCTAGCATCCCAAATTACTGATGCTGATAATTTTGCTATATTAGGATCAGCCATTTCTGCAAAGTATATATTTCTTGCCCCTTCAAATACTTTTCCTCCTATTTCAGCCACTCCACCTAAAGGACTATATAAAAATGGAGTATAAACTAAATGATGCAATCCAGTAGGAATAAGTAATCTCTCCAAAGTACCATAAGTAAATATACCAAAGTTTCCTGCTCCTGTTATAAAATTACCAAGACTTGAAATTAAATATTGTACTGAAGGCCATACATAACTCAATATTATTGCTAGAAAAACAGTAATAGGTATTAATATTATAAATACTAGTCTTGAGCCACCATAAATTTGAAAAGCTCCATCAAATTCTTTTTCACAAAATCTATTATGTATATAAGCAACAACAATACCTAAAATAATTCCTAAGAAAACTCCCATATCAAGAACTTGAACACCTAAAACCATAGTTTGACCAGATCCCCTTAAGGCATCTTGTGGTGCTAATCTATTATTTAATTCTAAAAAAATGTTCATTGCGTTTATAAATACTAAGAATACTAAAAGTGATGTAAATCCTGCTTCTGCTTTCTTTTTCTTAGAAAGTCCTACTGCAAGACCGACACAAAATATAATTCCTAAATTAGTTAAAATTGAAACTAATGAACCAGATAACATTTTTCCTAATCCAAATATCATTCCATTCTTTAAAAATGGAAGGTATTCTGCTAGTTTGGCATTTGTTAAAATGTTCCCTATTGCGATTATTATACCGGCTATTGGTAATATCAATACAGGAACAAACATTCCTTTAGAAAAGTTTTGTAATTGATTTAATATCTTCTCTTTCATCATTGTAACCCCCATTATTTATTTTTCAGAAACCATTTACATTTCAAATTATAATAATTAACTATCTTTATGTATATAGATTTTCCTATGTAAAAAACGTGTTACCTCTTTAGATAACACGTTACTCTCCATTACTATTTTTCTTTTTATAATATTCATATACTAATAACTCTATTAACACTAGTACCTTTGGGAAAAATGTGTTTGGCATTAAATTTCTATCATCTAGTTTGTTTGTATCTTGAATCTTAAATCTTATATCAGAAAGCTTACTTATGCTATTTTCTCTTTCATTTGTAAAAGATACAACTTTAATATTGTGTTCTTTTGCTGTTATAACTTTATTTAACACCATTGGTGTTTCTCCAGATTTAGATATTACTATAATAGCATTTATAAAATCTAAATTATTTTCAAATACTCCTATAGAATCTGTCCCATTAGACAAA
Organism: Clostridium sp. CTA-1; assembly: GCF_054768215.1. Classification (NCBI taxonomy): domain Bacteria; kingdom Bacillati; phylum Bacillota; class Clostridia; order Eubacteriales; family Clostridiaceae; genus Clostridium; species Clostridium sp. CTA-1. The sequence continues at coordinate 107,124 of NZ_BAAAAP010000004.1, read as the reverse complement.
ATACATCTCTTACCCATAACTAGAAGTTTCTTATTTATATATTCTGCAACAATACCAGAAAAACCATTTGCATATATAAAAATAAACTTATGATCATCATTAAATAAAATATCTATAAAACCATTAATTGCCTCTTTACTATTTTCTTCTAATAGGCTATCCATATTTAGACTTTCTATGAAGCTACTATCATTTAAATTATCTTTTAATTCATTTTTAGTTAAAGATAATAAATTGTATTGCATTTCTAAAAAACCAGAATAACCAAGTTTTTTAGCTAATCTCATAATAGTAGATGTTGATGTAAAATTATTTTTTGCTACTCCCCTTACTCCCATCTTATTTATATAATTAATATTATCTATCATATAATTGAGGACTTCTATTTCTATTTCTGTAAGTCCCTTATTTTGAATAAACTTGGATATGTCCATTACATTGCCTCCATAAATAATTTAAAAATTAATAAATAGTATTTGTAAAGTTTATTATTTTAAACTAAATTATATCATAATCTTAAACTTTATTATGTTCTATTTTAGGAATAAATACATAAAGTAAGGACCATACTATTTTCCCAGTACAGTCCTATTTTTCCCTTAAATCACTTTTAAAAAGTATAATATTTTAATGCATTATTTTTTATAAATTTACTTAATCCTACCTATTGGAAGAAAGGTCTTTTAGATTTTTACTTAATGTTTTAATTTCCTCTATAGCTGATGCCATTGAACTAATCTTTTCACCTTGCTCCCTAATTATGCCTTCGATTTCTTCTGTGGACGCTGAATGTTCTTCAGTAATACTTCCTATTCCCTCAAGCTCCATTTTTATAGGAACAAAATTCTCTACTACATTTTCAACAAATCTATGTTCTTCATCTAAATATCCACTCATTTTTTCAAAATACTCTTGAATTTTACCAAAAGAAGTATAAACATTATCAACAACCTTGGTTCCCTCTTCTGCGGCTGTATTACCCTCAGATACCTTAATAACTGCATCATTCGTAATAAGATTAATTTCTGTAATAATTTCATAGATATTTTTTACTATTTCAGTTGTTTGCTGAGCTAGTTTTTTAACTTCTTCTGCGACTACTGAAAATCCCTTGCCATATTCACCTGCCCTAGCAGCTTCTATACTTGCATTTAATGACAACAAATTAGTTTGAGCTGAAATTTCATAAATACTATTAATCTCACAATTTATTTTATCAATACTACCTTTTAATGTATTTACTGTATCTAAAGATACCTCTACCGCGCCTTTTATCATTTTCATAGTGCTATTCATAGAGTTAATTTTTTCAGACTCATCAATAACATTTCCCTTCATTTCATTTGATGTTGTAGATATTCTATTAGATATATTTCTCACCTTGTCTAGTGAAGAATTAGATTTCTCTATTCCTAAATTTATACCTAAAATGCTCTCTACTATTTCTTGAACTCCAATATTTATTTGACCCATAGTATTGCTTATATCATCACTAGTGGCATTAACAAGGTTAATATCTTCAGAAAAAATATCTATATTATTATCTAAATCGGTAGTACTCTCTTTAATATTTAATAAAAGTAAATCTAATTTATCAAGTAACTCCTTACTTTCTAAAGATTTATTATTTGCTGACTGAATTAGATTGCCACCCCAACTAGTAAGGCAATAAATTAAAATTATAACACCGTTTAATATTACAAAAAAATTTAACATGTTTGAAAATGAAAAATTTTTACTCAAAATGCTACTAGGATTTACTAAAAACAAAATTATAACACACGTATCTAAGAGAACTGCATTTATAACTAACAAGTTTTTTCTAAAGTATAATGTTGCACATATAATTCCTGCAATAAAAACTAATATATCAGAAGCTATAGTTTTGTCGTTAAAATTTCCTAATAAAAAATATCCAAAGTTTGAAAATATTATAACTGAACTAAAGATTATTGCCTTTGTCATATCCTTTAGCTTTAAAAAATATACTACTGTTGAAACTATAATTACTATTATAAAGGGGAATAATTCATCTATATTTATTACAAAGTTAGTCATTGACATAGTGGTTAGACTCATAAGTAAACACATTGCAAATATAGTTATATAATTAACCTTATGTATTTTTTCAAAACTAAAACTCCAAGTTTTCTCCATTTTATGCGCCCCTTTTCAGTTTAAATTAAATTTATTTTAAATATTCACTGTAAATATCGATACTAGTTATTATAATCTTAACTTAAAATTACAAAAAAAATTGTTATTTGTATTTTATAATCATTTAAAGTCATATTTTCTTTTATTTGAATTTAAATCATTTTCATACAAATAAGAACCTATGACAAAACTATCATAGGTTTTACCTGTAAATGTTAAGGAAACTGCTTAAATTGGGGTGATATTTTTTATATTTTATTCTCTTATTTTTGTGAATATCAATATACAAGCTCATTACATTTTATTTACTTTATTAATATACTATTGTCTATATAAAGATACTAAACATAATATCTTCACTTTTAAATCTGTATTTTACTTATATGCTACTGTAAATCTACTTCTAATATGTTTAGGAGTTTCAATTTCATCTACCATAGCTACCGCAAAATCTTCAAAAGAAATTTTACTTTCTCCTTTTTCATCCACAACCAAATATTCATCTCCAACAGAGTATCTTCCTGTTCTTATTCCTGGTGATATTAATGCTGCCGGACTTAAATATGTCCAATTTATTTCTTTTTCATTTCTATATATATCTAAAGATTTTGAATGAGCTAAAGCTATTGGTTTCCAATCCTCTGGGAATCCTTCTGTATGGACTAATTCTACGTCTCCTTGAACCTTTAAACTTCCTGCTCCACCCATTGTTACAAGTCTTTTAACATTTAATTTTTTAGCTAAAGTTATTAGATTCTTAGTTGCTTCTATTAATGTATCTTCTTTTCCAACCTTAGGTCCAAAAGCACTAACCAAAATATCTACTTCCCCTAATTTATCCTCTAATGTATCTAATTTTAAAATATCTCCTTGCATTACAGTTAAATTTTCATTAGTATCTTTTATCTTTGATACATCCCTTACAATAGCGATAACCTCATGTCCTCTGTTTAGAGCCTCCTTTAATATTACCTTTCCTGCATTTCCTGTTGATCCAATTAAAGCAATTTTCATAATATCTCTTCCTTCCATTTATAAAATTAATTATTTTTTATTAATTGTTTATTTATTATTTTTTCTAAACTTTCTTTTGAAGTATTACCCTGAACTACTTCATCACCTATAATTATTGTAGGTACTGCTGTAATATTAGCTTCTTCATAAGCATGCTTTAATGCTTTTTCTTGCTTATCCTTATATTTTCTGTTTTTTAAAACTTTTATAAATTCTTCTTTATTTAAACCTATTTCTTCAGATAAATTAGCTAATATCTCAATTTTTCCAATATCTAATTCTTCTTGGAAAAATCCCTTAAAAACTCTTTTAATATATTCATCTCCTTTTCCATGCTCACTTGCATAATGATATCCTTCAAAAGCTAAGTTAGTATATGGATGAGGTGAAAGCTTCGGTAATTTCATATCTATTCCTAACTTATTAGCTATGGGTTCAATGAAATTATTCCAGGCATTTAATTTTGAAGGATCATTCCAAGGATCTATTCTAGGTGATGGCTCTGGTCTTAATTCAAAGGGCATCCATTGGATATTTACATCCTTTCCTTTTATGGCTTCACTTAAACTCTCCTCTCCTAAAAAACAAAATGGACAAACAAAATCAAAATATACTTTAATATTTAATGACATTTTAATAACCTCCTATTTTTAGTTGTAACTATTTTGATTACAACAATTCCAAAAAAATTTTCATCTATGCTAATTAACTTATTTCTACAAGTTATGAATTTAATAAGCAGTTGTAACTTTGTGAGTTACACCCATTATAAAAAAAATTGATTTATTTCTTAATTTTTTTTCTTATACCTGTAACTATATATTCCATGGTTACATTCTCTAATACCTGTTCCATAGCTTCTTGGGCATTTAACAAAACACCTTCCATAACAGATTGAATATTTGCACCAATAGGACAATTTATATTTGGTGAGTCATGAAATTGAAATAATTCTCCCTCTTTCACTACATCCACAGCCCTATAAACATCTAGCAATGTTATCTGATCTAAATCCTTTAATAAATAAGCTCCACCAGTACCTGCTATAACATTAACTAAACCAGCTCTTTTTAACATTCCCATTACTCTTCGTATAACAACGGGATTGGTATTTACACTACCTGCTATCCACTCAGAAGTACATAAGTTTTTATCTTCCATAGATAATATGGATAAAATATGAACCGCTACAGAAAATCTACTGCTTATTTTCATTATTATCACTCCCGTTGTAACTATTGTAGTTCTAACTATAATTAAAGTCAATAGTTTTATAAATTCTTTTTACTGTAAAATTATAGTTTTAATGGCAAACAAAGGATAGGTTTATAAAAAATACTGCTTTATTATCAAAAGGCATTACCTTAAAATCAACATATAACTATGTTATTAAAGCTTATGATACTCCAAAAGTTAATTATATAAAACAAGCAGAATGGACTTCCAATTTTATTGAAGATATCAGTAAATTTGGATGATAGCTTTATATTGAATTTAATAAAAATACAAAAATTATCATCTCAATAAGATTTTACTTATTTGGATTGACAAATCTACTTTCATTTTTCATTGGAGGCTTTATTTTTTTCTACATCTATCTATAAGATCTTTAAACCTTTTCAAAATCATTTAGAATAAAGTCATTATAAATTAATTAGGTTTTAATTCTTCTATTTTTTTTAATAATATTTCTTGATTTTTTTTATATTCTTCCTGTTGATCTATTAACATATCAATTTTATTGTACAAATCTTCTATTATAATTTCAGATTTTAAATTAACAAGGTAGTTATTTGCAGCAGTTAATCTATCTCTTTCCGCTTGACGATTTTGTGACATCATTATTATTGGTGCTTGTATAGCCGCAAGACAAGATAATATTAGATTCAAAAATACAAAAGGATATGGATCAAATGATTTATTACTTAGAATAACAGCATTACCTATAATCCAAATCGATAATACTACACCAAAAGTAATTATAAATGTCCAACTTCCACCAAATGTAGCTATTTTATCAGCAGTTCTTTGTCCTAATGTTAAATTGTTATCATGTGCATTATTTATATTCTTTGAAATCTTACCACTAATAAGTTCATGAAATAATTCTTCATCAATATTACTGCCTTTTAAATCCTTATCTTTTTCTAATATTTTTCGTATTAACTCTTCTTTGCTGTAGGACATTACATTCTTATCATCCATAAATAATCTCCCCCTGTTCATTATTTAATTTTTTAATATTTCATATTAATCTTCTACATATTCTAAAATTCTTTCTTATCTTACAACAAGTATTTCTTTATACAATAGTCTATTTCATCCATAATAGTAAATCTTCTTCTTGGTATATATTTTCCTTTATTAGTATAAATTATAATATTTTTAAATAACCTATGCAACTTGTAAGTTTACTTCATATTTTTTAAATAGGCTACTAAAACTTAGGATAATTTTTTCATATTTGAAACAAATCTTGTATAGATTTATAAACAACTAAAAACCCCTTAAATAGACTAGCTATTCAAGGGGTAAAATATTCATTAATTAAATAATAGTGATATTTTCTGCTTGAGGTCCTTTTGGTCCCTTAACAACGTCATAAGAAACTTTTTGACCTTCTTCAAGTGATTTGTAACCTTCTGAATTTATTTGAGAAAAATGTGCAAAAACATCATTTCCATCTTCTCCTGTAATAAATCCAAATCCTTTTTCTCCATTAAACCATTTTACTGTACCATTCATATAATGTGTACCTCCGAAATTTTATTCTTAAATTCATTGTAATAACCCACTAATAAAATTTCGATATCACCATACTATATTTATTAAGTACTAATTGAAATATATTTGTGTTACATTATTTACTCTTAATTTAAGTTCTTATTAAGAATAACACAGTTTATTATATAAAACAAGTTATTTTAATATTAAACAACCCATTTATTAAAGGGAATTTGAAATAAAAAAGACAAAAGATTCATACAAAAACACTCTAGTATTACCAAAAGATATCACTTTAGAATCAGCATATAATGATGTTATTAAAGCCTATGGTACTGGAAAAGTTGATTATATGAAACAAGTAGGATGGTTAAGTGATCTTGATAAATATGGACAAGAACTTCATATTGAATTTGATAAAAATACAAAGCTTATCCCCTTAATAAGATTAGAAAACATACCAATGAAATAAAACATTTTGATGAAATCCAATACTAAATTTTTGGTATTAAACTGAATCAACTTTAATTCTTTCTAAATATTTACCTATTAAAAATTCAAATAGCATTAATGTATTAGGATAGAATGAATTAGACAATTTATTCCGATCATCTATAGTATGCATATCATATATTTTAAAGTTAATATCAGACATTTTAGCTAATGTATTTTCTGCTTCTCCTGTAAAAGAAACTATTTTTATTCCATTTTTCTTAGCAGATTCAGAAGCCCTTACTATAAAATCTGTTTCACCTGATTTAGAAATAGCTATTAGTAATTTAGCTTTTATAGCATTTACATCATAACTTTCATATGCTTCAGAATAAATACATTTAAAACCAAGAACTATAAGTTTTCTAGTAAAATATTGTGCAATAAAGTATGAAAATGCTAACCCATTAGTATATATAACTTCATTTTTATTTTTTATTAATAAATCTATAAAATCACTTATATCTTTATCTTCTATTAGTGCTAACAGTTCTTCTAATTCTACTCCATAATATTTATTATTTTTTCCGCTATTAAAATAATTTCTCTTATCCTTCAAAGTAAAACTTAAATTATAATACATATCTAAGAATCCAGAATACCCTATTTTTTTTGCTAAATTCACAATAGTGGTAGTAGAGGTGTAGTGTTCCTTTGCTACTCCTCTTACCCCTATTTCTTTAACATGGTCTATATTATTTATAATATAAATTAATATATTCTCTTCTACTTTGCTTAAGTGATATTTATCTACAATCTTACTAATATCTAACTTCATATACTTCACCTCTGTTATAAAGACCTTACTATTTAATTGATAAATATTATTTTAATTGCATTACTATATTATATCTCACATTCTGCTGAATTAAAAGTAATGACTACTTGACTAAGCTACTTACCTATAGATATTTTCATTACTAAAATATTAAGTAATACATTTATTAAATACTAGAAAATAAATATAACAAAGGAACATGTGTTAGAAATTTTTATAAACTAATAAACTTAAAATATATAATTATCATAGTTAGAATTCAAAATATGTACATATACTTTATAAAAATTAACAAGATGTTATTTTAAGGTTATTACATTCTGTTCTTTAGCCGCAACCTTTCCAATATTATAACTAAAACTCTTTCCATTAAGCTCCATAAATATTATAGGAACAACAACAGAGGGCACTTTATTCTTTATTTCCTCGATATTAACCTTTAATAAGATCTCCCCTGCCTTTACTACACTTCCTTCCTCAACATAGACCTGAAAACCTTCTCCATTTAAGTTAACTGTATCTAATCCAAAATGGATTAAAATCTCAACTCCGGATTTGCTTTTTATAGAGATAGCATGTTTAGTAGGAAAAACTGCTGTAATCGTTCCATCCACTGGTGAAAATACATCTCCATTTTCAGGTTGTATGGCAAACCCATCTCCCATCATTCTTTGTGAAAATACCTCATCTGGAACATCATCTAGACTTATTATTTCTCCAGAAATAGGACTTACAAATACTTCATTTAAATTTTCTTGTTGAATATCTGATTTATCATTAGATAAAAAAGATTTAAATTTTTTAAACATTTAATTCCTCCTAATAATATCTCGTGTATATTACTACACAAAACTTTTTACTTATTCTATACACAATACATATATAATCTATGTAGTCTATAATTTATTTAACTATATATAAACTGTTTTAGTTTTTACTTTATTACAAATGTATAATTTTCAAAAAAGACTGTCTAAAATAGGTTTTAACCTACTTTTGCCAGTCTCTTTTGATTGTTCCTATTATCTCGTATTTTATAAAAAATATAATAAATTATCTCTAAATACTACTTTAATTCAGGCCAATAATCCTTATTTGCTTCAATTAAATCATCTAAAATATTCTTAGCAACAGATGCACTAGTTACTGTCTTAGAAAGTGTAATAGCTTGCCATAATTTTTGATAAGATTTTTCTATCCAAGCTTCAACTACTAACTTTTCTACAGATACTTGTTGTTCCATTAATCCTTTTTGGAATTGTGGAATCTTACCTACTGATAATGGTTCTGGTCCATTGCTTCCAAGAATACAAGGTACTTCAACCATAGCTGTAGGATCAAAATTTTCAATTATACCATTGTTTTCTACAATTAACAACATTCTTTCCTTTGTATTGTATGCTATAGCTCTTGCAAGGTCAACTATATAAGAAGCATGTTCATCTATGTGAAGTTCACAACCTTCTGTAGATTGTTTTTCTATAACTTTTCTACATTCTCCAAATACAAATTTTTCTCTTCCATCCATTACTTCATTTGCTCTTGTATATTCTTTATTAGCATGTTTAACAACATAATCTTGGAATAAATAATATTTTAAATAAGTATTAGGTAATGTATCTGGATCAACAGCATATACATCTTTTGCTTTAGCAAAGGTATCATTCCAACTTGCTTCAATATGTTGGCTATCTCCCTTATCAACTACATAGCCATGTTTAGAAACATGTTCTTTTATTTTTGGCATTAAATCATTTCCCTCTTTGTCACGTATGTCTGTCCACCAGCCAAAATGGTTAAGTCCATAATAGCGAACTGACATATCCTTTCTTGACTCTAATCCTAAAATTTCAGCCATACGTACTTCTATACCTATTGGCATATCACATATGTTTAATATCTTTGAATTAGGTCTTAATCTTCTAGTAGCTTCTGCAACTATTGCTGCTGGATTAGAGTAATTTAACATCCATGCATTTGGTGAATATTCTTCCATATAATCAAGTATTTCAATAACTCCACCAATAGATCTCATACCATAAGCCATTCCTCCTGGACCACAAGTTTCTTGTCCAAGTACATCATATTTCAAAGGAATTTTTTCATCTAATTCACGCATTGCATATTTACCTACTCTTATATGAGCCATAACAAAGTCTATATCTGTAAAAGCTTCCTCTGGATCTACTGTAGCTAAAAATTCAATTTCTGGTGCCTTCTCTTTTAAAATAACCTTACAAGCTCCAGCAACTACTTCTTGTCTTTCTTTATCATTATCGTATAGCTTTAATTTTTTTATAGGAAATTTATCCAAGTTATCTAACAGCATTAATATTATTCCTGGCGTAAATGTACTTCCACCACCAGCTATTGTTACTGAGAATTTTTTCATAGTTATTCCTTCTTTCTAATTTTATTTTGTATTTATTTTCATATTATAAATTATTTACCATTAATTGTTTTGACTACATCCTTAACTTTATTTGTTTGCTTAATTTTAGGTACTTATTTAAAAAGTATTTTTATTTATTAAGCAATATGTTGCAATTTCTTTTAAGGATATCTCATCAACTTTCTTTACATCATAAATTTTTGATATCAAATGTTTATGATTATAATTTAGCAAACTTTTTAGTCTATTTAAATACAAAAGCCTTATAAAAAAACAAGTTAAGTTAAATAGTAATTCGTTTTGAATTTTTCTAATATTAATTACCAAGATATTTATCTACTATATTTCTGATTCCATTTACTTTTGGTCCATATATTACTTGAACGTTATTACCTTTCTTTATTACACCAGCTGCTCCAGTTCCTTTTAAAGCTGTTTCATCAACTAGGTCTATACTTTTAAGTTTTAACCTTAAACGTGTAAAACAATTATCAACACTTTCTATATTTTCTTTTCCACCTAAGGCTTCAACTACTATCCCTGCTAAATCTGAATCTTTAGATGCCGCAACCTCTCCTGAAGCTTTAGCCAAATTTTCTTTAAAATCTTTTTTAGCTACTAACTTTACTTCCTTATCCTCTCTACCAGGAGTTTTAAGATTAAATTTTTTAATTAAGAATTTAAATACAAAGAAATACACTGCTAATTGTACTAATCCAACAGCTATGAATATAGGCCATTTAGTTTTAGCCATTCCTGCTGGTAAATTATAAGCTATAAAATCTATAAATCCATTCGCTGCAAAAGTTCTAACTCCTAATAATGAAACTACTGCTTCGAATATACCATCCAATACTGAGTGCACTACCCATAAAAATGGTGCTACAAACAAAAATGTGAATTCTAGAGGTTCTGTGATTCCAACTAATATTGATGTCGCTACTGCTGGTATCAATATAGACTTTAATTTAACTTTGTTTTCAGGTTTAGATGTTTTATAAAAAGCTAAGGCTGCTCCTGCCAATCCAAACATTTTAACCATACCATACTGTAAATATTTTGCTGATGGATCAAAAACCTTTATAGCCGGATCAGTTAGCTGTGCTAAGAATATATTGTAAGCTCCATAGTATTTTTGTCCATTTATAATCAATTCTCCTCCAATGTTAGAGTAAGAAAACGGTGTCCATATTAAATGATGTAATCCAGTTGGAATTAAGAATCTATTCAAAAATCCGTATAAAAATACTCCTATAGCTCCGGCTGCATTTATAAAACCTGTTAACGCGCTAATACCAGCAGCTACTACAGGCCAAATATAACTAAACACTACTGCTAATATTAATGTAATAGGAGTTAAAACTATAAATACTAATTTAGTATTTCCATATAATCCAAAGGCTCCTGGGAATTCCTTATTACAATATTTATTATGAATAATTGCCACTACCACACCAAGAATCATTCCTAGAAAAACTCCCATGTCTATTACTTGAAATCCTAGTTGTAGAGTCTGTCCAGTTCCATATAAATCTGCTGGAATCTTATATTCTACTAACTTTCCTGTTAGAGTAAGCCATTGGCTATTAGCTCCCAAATATACTAAATATGAAAATACTGCTACTAGTGCCGCCTCTGCTTTCTTTTCTTTTGCTAATCCCATAGCTATTCCCACACAGAAAATAATACTTAAATTTGTCATAATGGGCCAAAGTCCACTACTAATGAATTTACCTATGTTCATTAGGAACCCACTTTCTCCTACAATAGATGGATTACTTAAAATAGAAGATAAAGCCAAAATTACACCTACAATAGGCAAAAATAATACGGGAACAATTATAGCTTTGGCGAACATTTGCATTTTGTCTACTATTAAATCTTTCACTAATAACATCTCCTTTTTAAACATAGCTTTATTTTGTTTAAATATAACCTATAATTTTTACATAAAGGCTTGAATTTAAGTTGAAAAAATTGTAAAATCAATAATTATTCCGTATATAATATTTCTCTCCTTTCTTTAAAAATTTATTAAAATGTTTACATTTACACTTTAGCAAACTTTTAAATCTACTTGAATATAAAATCAGTATTTAAAAACAATTTAAGTTAATTCATAACATGTTTTTAACGTTTACACTGCTGTAGATTTGGACATTAGAAATATTATTAATCATCTTAAGCTCACTAAATTAATGTGTATATTTGAACATATATATTAATAAATATACATAATAGAAGAATTTATAAGTATAAAATAAATAAAAGCCATCACTCACTTATGATGGCTTTTCATATTTATATAAAATAATCATAATATAATAGATACAAATTCATATTTATTATAATTATTCATTTACTTTTTTATTTATTTGTGACGTTTTCACTATTTTCCCATTCTGTATATAATATCTTGGTATTCTTTTACTTATTCTACTGGTTACTTCATAAGGTATTGTATGCAATAGATCTGCTATATCTTCTACTGCAATCTTTTCATCATTACATTCCCCTATTAATATAACTTCGTCACCAACTTTAACATCACCTACATCTGTTACATCAATCATGCACATATCCATAGTTATTCGACCTACTATAGGTGCACGCCTTCCATTCACAATAACTTGAGTTTTATAAACATTATCTGTATCTGATAATTCTCTTTCATATCCATCTGCATAGCCTATTGGAAGAACAGCTATTTTGCTATTTCTTATTGTTCTAAATCTTCTTCCATAACTAATGGATTCACCTGATTTAATGTCTTTTACAAGAACAATATTTGTCTTTAATGTCATTGTTGGTCTTAAATTTATATTTTCATGATTAACTTCTGATGAAGGATAATATCCATATTGAGCTATACCTGGTCGAATAGCATCTAAATGCGTATATGGTAAGTCTATTAAAGCAGCACTATTAGCAATATGCTTTATATTAATTTTTACATTTTTATCTTTAAGTTTATAATAAAAATCTAAAAATTTTTTAAATTGTTCGTTAGTATATTCTTTATTTTTTTCATCTGCTGTTGAAAAATGAGAAAATAATCCTTCAAATATTATATTTGGTAATTTACTTATTTGATATATTTTTTCTAAATTTTCTTCTGTAGGCAAAAATCCTAATCTTCCCATACCTGTATCAATGTTTACATGAATTTTTACATCTTTACCTAGTTGTTGTGCTTTCTTAGATAATTGCTCCGCATATTTATATGAACTTACAGATACCTCTAAACCATTTTTTATTATGGTTTCAGCATTGTTGCATATTGTTTTTTCATCATATCGCAGTGGAGTGTAGCCTAAAATAATAATAGGTGCTGTAATACCACTATTTCTTAATTCTAGTGCTTCTGAAAGGACTGCTACCGCTAATCTATTGGCTCCATTTTCAAGTAAAAGGGAAGCTATTTCTGAGGCACCATGTCCATATGCATCAGCTTTAACTACACTTATTATTTCCTTGCTTTTAGCAACTCTTCTTATTTCCTTCATATTATGAATTAAATTGTCTAAATTTATTTCAATCCATGCAGGCCTTGAATGTTCAAACATAAATTTCACTCCAAATTTTAAATTTTTATTTAAAGTTATAATTTTAAAAATAAAAACTTACAATATTATAATATAATTTTTATTATAAATGGTGAACTACTTATTATCTATAAATATAAAAAGTTCCAGGCATAACCTGAAACTTTTATAGATTCTAACAATAAAAAACATATTGCTTTTATTTTCTTAGTTATTTAAATTAATACCTATATAAGAAGTACATAAAACAACTAAATGTTCCAACTATTAATTTGTTTCACATACATCCATTTAGCAAATAGATAATATATTATTTGTAGAACTAAATATATTCCTGCAATAAATATGAAATATTTTGTATATAAAAGTCCTACAGATTTTACTGCAAAGGCAGCATGAAGGGTTGCAACTGTAAGTGGTAAGAAGAACATTGTAAAACTTTGAATACTAACTATCCTTTTTATTTCTTCCTGTGTAACACCTATCTTTTTTAGTCCTATAAAATCTTGTTTATCTTTTTGAATTTCATTAAACATTTTAAAATATAATATACTTCCTGTCGCAATAAAAAATATCATTGCTATAAAAGTTCCTATAAATAAAAGTACAGATAAAAATTGCATTAAACCTGCTGCACTTATTACTCTTTCAGTAAAGAATGCTTCTTGACCTTTTGTAACTGAATTTTTTATTTCAGTTACTGCATTAGTAGCCTTTAAATTATGTTTGATGTTATATCCATAATAAATAAGTTTATTATCATCTGAAACATTATTCCACAACTTTTTAAAATCACTATCACTAACAATTATAGTGTTAGTATTTTGGCTATCTGCATTTATAACTCCACCTTTTAAATTATCTAATATGTTAAAACTATTTACTTTACCATCAATATTTAAATTTAAAGTTTTCTGATTCTTAAAAGGAATTTCTATTTTTTCATTAGCTATACCACTAGTTAAATCGTAGGTATATATTACTACTTCTCTATTTTTTAAATCTAAAGATTTCTTATTATACTGTTTTGCAAGTTCGTTAAAACTATTTTCTGACATTATATTAAAATCAGTTTTATTTATTTTTATACCGTAAGTACTTTTCTTACTTTCTATTACTTTATCATTGTTTTTTCCTTTTATTAATTCTATTTTATTTTTATATTTTATATCAAATTTGTATTTCTTTAATATATCTTCAACTTTTCCATTAGCTATAACTTTATGAGAATTTATACCCTGCTCTATAATTCCTATATCCTGTGGGCAATTTTCTTCAAGTGAAGATAGAGTTACCTTTTGCAAAGAATAAACTGATATAGCTGATGCAAGGGTGATTCCACTAAGTATTGAAGTAATAAACAATACCTTTGCATTATCTTTTAATTTATATATAATTTGAGACAATGTTATTAAATTTATCCCTTTATAATAAACACCCTTATTATTTTGAAGCTTATTTGTGAAAAACACACTAAACTGAGAAAATAAAAGTTTAGTTCCTATTATTACAACTATAAGTATTGGAATCATTGTAGCTATAATAGCTGTGCCAGAAAATATCCCTACAATATATCCAGAAATTATAAGTACTATGCCAAGTATTGACTTTATCTTAGAAAACTTTGGTGTTGTCTTAGGTATTCTCTCACCTTTTAATAATTCTGCAATATTGTTATTTTTTATTTTAAAGCTTGTAATAAAACTTATCAGATTAAGAAGTATTAAAAAGCTTAATATTGTTATTTTTACAGCTTTACTTGATATTGAAAATGGAATTTCTGTATTCAAGTCTAAAATTACAGATATAGCCATAAAAAATAATTTTGAAAATAAAGTTCCAAAGAAAAGTCCTGTTATAATAGAAACAATTGAAATTGTTATATTTTCAAACATGACATATCGTCTTATTTGAGTTTTAGTTAAACCAAACATTGATAAAAGTCCAAATTCTTTTTCTCTAGACTTTAAAAAAGTAGTTATTGAATAATTTGAAAATATAAAAGTGAAAATTATTATTACAAACTCGCACAAATACATTAGTTTACTGGCAACTTCACTTATAGTCTTGTCACTAATATTTCCACTACTAACACCTGGATTATATATAAAATTAGCAAATATAAAAAATATAGTTACGACTATTACATTACTCAAATAATACATAGCATATTTATTTAAATTTCCTTTAATATTTTTAATAGCTATATTATTAATTGTCATTTTAATCTTCCTCCTACAGTGTATAATTATTTGATCTACTTCCTAAAAGTGAAAGGGAATCCATAATTTCTTTAAAAAATGCTTGCCTATTTCCCCCATTCACAATTTCTAAAAAGTATTTTCCGTCCTTAATCATAATTATTCTTTTACAAAAACTTGCAGAAAAAGGATCATGAGTAACCATCATTATAGTAGCTTCTTTTTTAGTATTTAAATTTGTTAAAGTTTCCATTACATCCTGAGATGCTTTAGAATCAAGGTTCCCTGTAGGTTCATCTGCCAAAATTATAGAAGGATTATGGATAAGTGCTCTAGCACAAGCTGCTCTTTGCTGCTGCCCTCCTGAAATTTCATAAGGCTTTTTATTTAAAATATCTTTAATATTTAAAAGATTTGCGATATCTTCTACTTTCTTTTCTATTTCACGTACTTTAACCTTTTCTAATACAAGTGGTAATATTATATTTTCCTTAATAGATAAAGAATCTAACAGATTAAAATCTTGAAATATAAAACCTAGTTCTTTTCTTCTAAACAGAGCAATATTTTTCTCATTTAATCTTGTAGGATTTGTACCATTTATAAAAAGTTCTCCTGATGTAGGGGTATCTATAGTTGCCATTATATTTAATAATGTAGTTTTACCACTACCTGAGGGTCCCATTACTCCAACAAATTCCCCTTTTTCAATTTCTAAACTAAATTTATCCAGTGCTTTAAATTTCATTCCACCTTTTTTTCCACCATATATTTTTGTTATATTTTCAACTTTTAAAATTGACATAATAAAAACCTCCTGCTTCATATGTTCTTTTAAACTACAAGTTTATTATAAAAAAAATAGAGAAATCTTTGTATTGATTTCTCTTTCATTTTGGATATTAACATTACAATTTTGAAAGATTATAATTTAAATATGTTTTTACCTTTATAAAAAACTATATAAAATGTTGTTCCTTCTCCTTCTTCTGATTCAACGTATAATTCATTTCCAAGCTCACTGCAAATACGCTTTGATAAATACATCCCCATGCCTGTAGACTCAGAGGTTTTTCTACCATTTTTGCCTGTAAAGAAAGCATTAAATACTCGTCCTAAATCCTCTTTCGGTATTCCAATACCGTTGTCTTCAATACTTACAATTATTTTTGTAGTATCTTCTTCTATTTTAAGATTTATAGTTTTTTTGTCTTTTTCTGTTGCAACTGTATATTTTATTGCATTAATAACAATTTGATTTATAACAAAGTATATCCACTTTTTATCAGTTTGAACAATTGCAGTTTCACCTGCTATCTTTGGAAATATCTTATGTCTAATAAGTAATTTTTTATTATCGTTTATTACTTTTCTTAAAATAAATAGCATATCTACATCTTCCACATTAAAATCATGATTAAATTCATTTATTCTTGCATTATACAACATAATATTAAGGCCCTGTGATATTTTTTCATTTTCTTCACCAATACTATCAAAAACTTCCTTACATTCACATAAATTCTCTTCTTCTAATATTAGATTAATTACAGATACAGGAGTCTTCATTTGGTGTACCCATTGATTTATAAAACTTGAGTAATGTTTTTGAATGTCTTCATATTTATAAATCTTTCCTTCGTATGATTTATGTAGTTTTTTTAATAGTTCTGTAAAAAGTTTTTGTTCTCTAGTTCTAGCTTCATCTATATTTACGATATCCTCTATAATATCTTCGGAATTTAAAGCCCTATAAATCTGTTTATAAAATACCCTTACTTTTGAATATTCATATAGCAAAAATATAGTAAGTATAACTATAGAAACAAAATATGCATATAATATGTTTGTTATAGGAAAATCTATTACTTTTATAAATAAGGTCAAATGCATTATCAAAATAACTAAAGATATACTTATAAAATATACTATTATATAAGCTACCCTATCTTTTAGAAAATCTATAAATTTCATTTTCTTCACCTACTCTTTACTCTCCCAATTATTAATTAGCATATATCCTTGGCCACGTTTTGTCTCTATAGCATCAGTAATGCCCACTTCTTCTAGCCTCTTTCTAAGTCTTGTAACATTAACAGAAAGAGTATTATCGTCAATGAAATCAGTATCACTCCAAAGAATCTCTAACAAAGTATCTCTTGAAACAATTTTATTTATATTTTTAAGAAGATATAATAAAAGGGAAAATTCATTTTTACTAAGCTCAGTTTTTCTCCCTTTAAATTCTAATATACTCTTGTTTGTATATAATATTAAATCACCAATCTTTAAAAAATCCGTATCATTTTTAGCATAACTACCATATACTCTTCTTAATACACCTTTTATCTTTGCTAATAGTACATAATAAGAAAAGGGCTTTGTTATAAAATCATCTCCACCGTTCTCTATTGCCATAACCTGGTCCATATCTGAGTCTCTAGCTGATATAAATATTATAGGTACTTTAGAATGATTTCTTATATCACTACACCAATAAAATCCATCAAAGAAAGGAAGATTTATATCCATTAAAATAAGATCTGGCTTACAATCTAGAACTTCATCTTTTATATTTGAAAAATCTTTAATTAAAAATGTTTTATATCCATATCTTTCTAAGTGATTTTCTATAAGTTTAGCCATCTTTTTGTCATCTTCTATAATCATAATACTATACAAAATTATCACAACCTTTAAACAATTATATATATAATTGTACCATTTATTAAATTAAATATATAAATATTATTTATATATAATTTTCTGAATAGAGAAATCTCCTCTAAATAAAATTTAGAGGAGTAATTATGAACAAAATTACCTTTATTTAAATCTGCATATCTAAATATTAATAACATAATTTTATTAGAAAGTTATAATTACACTTTCTTTTTCCTTAACCTCTTTTTCTGTTTCTATGACCATATTAGGATACTCAGAAGAATTAGTTATTACTAACATAGTATATGTTGATAAGCCTCTATTTTTAATTAATTCTTCATCAAACATAATAAGATCTTGTCCTTCTTTTACTGAATCTCCTGTTTTCACAAAAACTTCAAACCCTTCTCCATTCATAGAGACTGTATCAATTCCAACATGAATCAATGCTTCTACTCCATTTTCGAATTTAATTCCAACTGCATGTTTAGATTCCTCCATGACTACTGTAATTTCACCATCTGCTGGTGATTTTACTATACTTGTAGTTGGAATAATTGCTAATCCATCTCCCATGATTTTTGATGAAAATACCTCATCTGGTACTTTATTAATTGAAATCATCTTTCCTGATAAATAAGCTTTTAATTTTAAATTTTTTTCTTTCTTTTTAAATAATGAAAACATATTTAACCTCCTAGAATGTAATTTATTTTATTATATTTATCAATCCTTCCTATTTCTTGAAAGATATAATTTATTTTGATATACTTATGTGAAATATAAAGAAAGGATTTGACGAAAATTGTTAGATTGTATCGATAATAGTATTTTAAATACATTAACCCAAAGTGAATTATCTGTACTTCAATATATCGATGTCCACTCCAATGAAGTACTTACTATGAGTATTCAGGAATTAAGTGAAAAAGTTTTTTTCTCAACTGCTACAATTTTACGTCTATGTAAAAAACTTAATCTTAGTGGATTTTCCGAACTTAAATTTACTTTAAAAAATAATGTTTCTTCCAATAATTCACTTAAATCCACAGCTGTTTCTACTAAAAAAATAGTAGCAGATTTATACAGTGAAATTGAAAATACAGGACGTCTTCTTGATACAAAAACATTAGATACTATTGTAGGTTATCTTTTAAGCAATAAAAAAATTCATTTATTCTCCTATGGGTTAACTAATATGGCATTTGAATATATGCAAAGATATCTTTTAGCAACTGGTCGTCAAACTATTTTATATAAAACAGATACTTTAGCATATAAAGCTGTAAATAATTTAACGGAAAATGATGTTTTATTTTTATCTAGTTCTACTGGCTCAAATCCTTCTACTTTAAAGCTTGCTAAAATTGCTAAAAATAGTAATACAATCATTGTGGCAATTACTCCATTTACTAACAATCCATTATCTAAAATTGCAGATATAAATCTCTATACTTTTATAAAAGAAAGAGATTTTTTTGATTCTGATATAAAAAATAGAACCTGTATTTTCTATATTGTAGATATGATAATAGAATGTTATATTAAATATTTAGATAAATCAAAATTTAATAATTTATATTAAAAGGAGAACCACATCATGATAGATGACTTAGATGAAAAAATTTTAAAAAAACTAACTCCAAATGAAAAGGATTTATTAAATTATATTAATTCTAATAAATTTGAGATTTATAAAATGAGTATACATGAATTTGCACAAAGCACCTATGTATCTACTGCAACCGTTTTACGATTGTGTAAAAAATTAGGTTTTAATGGCTTTAATGAACTAAAATTTAATCTAAAAAAATCTCTAACTTTAAAAAATAAGGGCTATGATTCTTCTATAGGACTTAATGGGCTACTTTCTAGACGTCTTTTGGAATTAAAAGAAACTATGCTATCTTTGAATCTAGAACAATTAGATAGCATAGTAGACTATCTTTGCAGCGATAAGAATATTCATATATTTGGCAGGGGCCTTACTCAAATGTCTTTAGAATATCTTTATAATATATTAATATCCTTAAACAGACAATGTATGTTTTACCTTGATCCTCCACTTGTTTACCAAACTGCTTCTCAAATGGATGAGAATGATGTATTTATAATTGGAAGCTTTGGCGGATCCACAGACCCTATTGTTAAAGCAGTAGAAATTAGTAAGAACAACACTGGCACTGTTATAGCTATTACTTCTAATCCTAATAGTGAGTTAGCTAAAAAAGCTGATATCGTTTTAATTGGGAAAACCCAAAATAGATTTTTTTCTGGCATTGATATTAACTCCAGATTATCTATACAATTCATTGTAGAAATAATTATAGAATTATATATGTCACGTATGAATATTGTTTCGCATTAGATTTATAAAAATGGCATCATTTTAAGTTGCTATTTTTATATTTATATAATTTAATATTTCATAGCTTCTTTTACTTGCTTTGCTACTTTTTCAACTTTAGGTCCATAAATAACATGTATATGAGTTGAAGAAGGTTTCACAATTCCCATACTGCCAGTTTTCTTTAATAAATCTTCATTTACTAATGACATATCTTTAATATCTACTCTAAGTCTTGAGATACAATTGTTAACTGCTACTATATTATCAATTCCACCTAATCCATTAATAATTTTAACAGCTAAATTAGTTTTTCCAGAAGAAGATTTAGAAGAATCTTCTTCTTCAACATCTTCATTTACATCAATAGAAATATTCTTATTTGTGAAATACCACTTAAATACCATATAATAAATAACTGCAAATACTATACCTACTAATATTACAATATACCATCTTGATCCAGGTACTAAAACTCCATAAATCAAGAAATCAATAATTCCTCCACCAGTATTTCCAATTGCAACACCTAGTAAACTTAATATACCAAAAGAAATACCTCCCATTATAGCATGAAATAAGAATAGTTGTGGAGCAATAAACATAAATGAGAATTCTAATGGTTCTGTAATTCCTGATACAATAGATGCAGCAACTCCTGCAAGCATTAGGGCCTTTACTTTAGGCTTCTTATCATCAGGGGATGTCTTATATATAGCATAGGCTGCTGCTGGAAGTCCAAACATCATAAATGGCATTTTACCTTGTCCTAAGAAAGCTGTAAATTGTTTTAATTGAGAAATATCTACTTTATCAAAGAATTGAAGGAATATGTTTAAACATCCTTCCACTCCTTGATATACTCCACCTACAGATGTTGTACGAAATACACCATTTAAAACATGGTGTAGTCCAGTAGGAATCAAAATTCTTTCTAAGAATCCAAACAAAAATACACCTGTATGTCCTGAACTTGCAATTAAACTTCCTAAAGAATTTATTCCTGATGAAATTGGAACCCAAACAAATGGAATAACTTGTCCAAGAAGGGTCATGGCTCCTATAACTACAATTGCTACAAATCTCTTTCCGCCATAAAAGGCAATAGCTATAGGGAAGTCAACTTTATAAAATTTATTATGAAGCATTGATGTTAATATACCTGTAAGGATACCTGCAAAAGCTCCCATTTCTATGGTTTTCTCAATGCCTAAAATATTTGACATTTTAAGTGAAGCAAAGTTAAATGCTCCGGAATTAATAATAATTGATGCACTTAATAAAAATGTATAATAGCCAATGAATCCTGCAAATGCTGCAATCTCTTTTTCTTCTTTTGCTAATCCAAAAGCAATACATATAGCAAATAATACTGGAATCATTCCAAAAACTGTAGCAGTAATCGTTTTAATTAAAGTTAAAACATATACAACCACTGAATTTTGTAAAAAAGGTAATGCTGCTTGAATTTGTGGTTTAAGTAGTGCAGAACTTAGACCTAATATTAAACCTGCAGCAGCTAAAGTAGCAATTGGTAACATTAAACTTCTACCTAAGGCAGAGAAGAAGTCCATTATTTTATTTTTTTTGTTCATACACATTCTCCTTTTTAATTAAACATTTGTGATATTTCAATATTCTAAAGCTCTTCAAATTACATGAATATGCAGACTTTTCTAAAAATTCTAAATATAAGAAAGGTAATTAAGGTTGTATCTATTTAATTACCTTTCTTAATAAACTTTTTAAATCCTATTCTACTTAAGTTCTGGCCAATATCCTTTGTTTGCTTCAATTAATGCATCTAATACTTTTCTAGCTTTCTTTCCATCATTTATTAATCTATTAATCGTAAAAGCTTGTAATGCTTTGTTATAAGATTTTTCATAATAAGCATCTATTAATAATTTTTCACAAGATACTTGATTTACTAATAATCCTAAATAAAATTGTGGAATATTACCTACTCTCATAGGTCTTGGTCCGTTAATGCCAAGTTCAGCAACTACTTCTACCATAGCATCATCTTGCATATTATTTATTGCTCCATTATTTTCTACAATAATTATATATCTTTTATTTTTATTGTAAGCAATAGATGCTGCAACTTCTATCATCATCTCTGCATGAGCATCACTTTCAATTTTTATAATTCCTTCTGTGGTTCCTGCATCGATTACTTCTCTGCATTCAGTGAAAACACGGTTTTCTCTATGAGCCATAACTTCATCTGCTCTCGTAAAATTTGGATCAAGATGAGAAGCCTTATAATCTGGATATAAGTAATATTGATCATAAGTATTCGGTAGATAATCTGGAAAATCATTCATAAGTGTTTGAACCATTCCATAAGTATCTAACCAAGATTGATCTCTTTGTTCTGCATCTTGAGGTAGGAATCCTTTTTCTTTAATTAATTCTTTTAATTTAGGTAATAAATCTTCTCCTGTATTTTTATCATATATGTGTGTAAACCAACCATAATGATTTAATCCAAAATATACAGGATCTAAAGTTTCCCAATCACATCCTAACAGACGGCTACATGAGCGTACAACATTTTCAGGCTGATCACAAATATTTAAAATCTTATTATCATTAGGGAATTCTCTTCTCAATGCTTCTGCAACAATTGCTGCTGGGTTAGAATAATTAAGTATCCATGCATTGGGAGAATATTTTCTTATATCATAAATGGCTTTGATCATTTCTTTTGTAGATCTTAATCCATAAGCCATTCCACCTGCTCCACAAGTTTCTTGTCCTATAAGCCCCATACTTAAAGGAATGTGCTCATCTTTTGCTCTCATGTGTAAACCACCAACACGCATTTGCATAAACACAAAATCCATATCCTTATAAGCTTCTTCAATATCAGTAGTATATTTAAAATCTAATCCTTCATAATTTTCTTTCATTAAGATTTGACCAAACTCTCCAATTGGCTTTTGTCTTTCTGCATCTATATCAAATAATACTAACTTATTAAGAGGTAAATCTTTCTTGCATCTACAAAATGATTTTAAAAATCCTGGTGTAAAAGTACTTCCGCCACCTACAATAACTACATTATATTTTTTCATAACATTCACTCCTAATTTTGTTTTGATAATGGCCACTTATCTTTAATGATATTTTAAGTTTTTATTTAATCATTATCAATATATCTTAAAAGTATAGTCATGTATAATGACGTATGTAATTTATTACCCTAAATGTTATTTATGACACTGTGTATTTCACTACATTATTATATATCTCTCTATGTAAATTACCCTATATTTATTAATATCTTTTTCTAATGAAAATTTTATTATGATCTAAATTTTATCACCTTTTTGCTCCTACCTTTATAAGATAAATTAAAAACTATTTTTAAAGCTGGTGATGAAATTGATCGAAGTGATTACTCCTATAAATAATTATTATAATGATGCTAGACAAGTCTGGAATAGAGCTATTGATAAATATCCAATTGCTATAGCCTATTGTAAAACTTATGAAGATGTAAAAAAATCTATATTATTTGCTAGAAAAAATAATTTTAAAATAAGAGTTCGCTGTGGTGGTCATAATTATGAAGGTTTTTCAATAGCTGATGATGCTTTAATTATTGATATTAGCAATTTAAATAAAATACAAATAAACTATGAATGCAATACTGTTACTGTTCAAAGTGGAGCTTATTTAGGACAAGTTTATAATTTTCTTGGAGCAAGTGAATATCCATTTCCAGGTGGCTCATGTCCTACTGTTGGAATTAGTGGTGTAGTACTTGGAGGTGGATGGGGATATTCATCTAGATATTTTGGCTTAACTTGTGATAGCTTACTTGAACTCAAGATGATTGATTATAGAGGTTGTTTATTAACTGCAAATAAGAATATTAATTCTGATTTATTTTGGGCATGTAAAGGTGGTGGCGGTGGAAATTTTGGTATAGTAGTATCAATGACATTTAAACTTCCTCCTAAGGTAGATAAAGTAACTATTTTTAATATTTACTACACTAACCCAAGTAAAGATACTCAACTTAAATTTTTAGATACTTGGCAGAATTGGATTACTACAACTTCTAATAAAATTAATATGAAAGGTAGCATAGTCAACTCAGTAATTGATGATGTAAATATTATTTGTACAGGCCTCCTTTATGGTACACCTAAAAAATTAAATAAACTCTTAGTTCCTTTTAGTAAAATTGAGGGCTATGAGTTAAGTTATGAATATACTTCTTTTTTACAAGCTACCGAAATTATAGCTTCTGTATATCCTCGATATGAATACTTTATATCTTATGGTAGATTCGTATCAGAGACCTATTCTTATGAAACATTAAAAAACCTAATTGATTTAATTAATGAAGAAAAGCCTAGTGGTTCTATTACCACTGAATTAAACGTATATGGGCTTGGTGGACAAGTTAGTGAAATTGATAAAAAAGATACTGCTTTTTATTATAGAGATAGTAATTATATAATATTACTGGAAACCAATTTTAGAAATAATTCATATAAACAAGATAATATTAATTGGATAAATAGAAATTCTAAATATATTTATAATATTACTAGTGGTTCTTATATTAATTTCCCTTATTACCCTTTACCAAATTATCTTTATGATTATTATGGTGGGAATGTTCAAAGACTTAAATGTATAAAATTTAAATACGATCCTCTTAATGTATTTAAATTTCCACAAAGTATTAAATGAATATCCAATATGCATTTTTATAAAAAATAGTAATTCCATGTACAATTGCAACAGGTCCATTTTGTTATACAAAATGGACCTTCTCAAATTTCTCTTTAATATATTATATTAACATATTAATTTGCGCACAAATATATATGAATAACATATTTTTTTATGACTATATTTATATCTTTCTTACTCTATTATTTTGCACATATCATCACTTATAAAATCAATAATTTTATCATTATAACGTTCCCACCTATTCGTCTAGAAATAGATTTAAACCCTTTATTTATATAATACTAATCTTCCATAAAAGTTTTCCTTTATTTTTAATTTCTTTATTATAAAATACCTTATTTACTTAAGTTCCTTAAAATAAAAAACTAACTTAATACTATTTTTTTTATTTCATAGAACTTAATATGGTAATCTTATTTTAAATTCTGTTTTTTCTTTAGAACTCATAATATCTATATCCCCATTATGTAAATCTACTATTGTTTTTACAATTGCAAGCCCAAGTCCAGTTCCTTCTTTTTTATCACAAGATTTTTCTGTTCTATATAATCTTTCAAATAAATTTTTCACATCTTTCTCTTCTATTATATCTCCATAATTCACAAAACTAACTACAGCCATATTATTCTCTTTTTCTATATGTATATCTAAATATTTACCTTCACTTCCATATTTAATAGCATTAGATATTATATTCTCAAACGCTCTAGCAAGTAAAGTAGCATCTCCGTTTATTATTAATCCTGCGTCTTTTGAAAATACTCTATATTCCATACCGCTATTTTCAAACGATGGGATAAATCCAATAGCAGCTTGTTCTATTAATTGGTGTAGAGATATACTACATATATTTAATTTTACATCACTATTACTTAACTTTGTAAACTCAAAAAGCTGGTCTACTGAATTCTTTAATTCCTTTGCTTTATTTAATGAAACTTCACAATAATGGTTTAACTCATCATCATTTTTATATTTCTTCTTCTGGATTAACTCTAAAAACCCAACAACTGATGTAAGAGGTGTTCTTAAATCATGAGATAAATTTGTAATCAAATTATTCTTCTGCTTTTCCCACTGTCTTTCTTTTCTCATAAGCTCTTCTATACTATATGCCATTTTATTAACATCTGACGCTAATTCCCCTAGCTCGTCCTCTGTTCTGATAGGTATGTCTATATCCATATTTCCATTAGCTACTATATTTACATTTTGTGATATTTCTTCTATATAATCAGTAATTTTATTTATCCTTTTTATAAATATAAAACACATTAACACTATAAAAACTACAAAAATTATCATAGTAAATTCTAACATAAACAAACTATTTTTATTATATGCATTAATAAACTTCATATAAAGTCTTGGTTGGAAAATGTGTAACTCCAAAATTACTGAAAAAACTATTATAAGTGTTGATATTATTGATAATACCATTGCTATAAAAAAGTTTATAAGAATATTATATTTAATACTACGCTTCAATTTTATATCCAACTCCCCAAACTGTTTCTACTATCTTTGGCTCCTTTGGATTGTCCTCTAATTTTTCTCTTAATCTCCATATATGAGCCATGACAGTATTGTTTCCTTCAAAATATTTTTCCGTCCAAATCTCTTTATATATATCTTCAGCACTAAATACTTTCCCACCATTGCTGGCTAATAATAACAAAATTTTATATTCTGTTGGAGTTAATTTTAACTCTGTCCCAAATAAATGAACTTTATGATTTCTTTTGTTTATAGTAATACCTTTTATTTCAATAACATCTTTATTATCAAGCTGTTTATGATTTTCATTAAGATATACATATCTTCTTATTTGAGCTTTTACTCTAGCTAATAATTCCATTGTGCTAAATGGTTTTACTATATAGTCATCTGCACCTGTAGATAAACCTTGTATTTTATCCATTTCTTGTCCTTTTGCACTAACCATTATAATTGGTATATTATACTCTTTTCTAATTTTCATGCAAACCTGTAACCCATCTATTCCTGGCATCATTATATCTAAAATCACAAGATGAATCTTTTCCTCATTAATTATATTAAGTGCATCTAATCCATTTGTAGCTTTAAATACTTTATAACCGTCATTTAGTAGATATATTTCCATAAGTTCAATTATTTCTGCTTCATCATCTACAATAAGTACATTAAACATACTGCTAACACTCCTATCATATAACTAATCTAAATGAAATTATATCATACTTTAAAATAATTAATGTATCATGCTATATTTTGAATCCTAAAAGGTTGAAATAATATATAAACCATATGAATGTAAAATTAATTATAGTTAATATGGTAAAATAAATTTTTTCTACTTTTCTTTCACAATTACTAATCCAAATATATATTAAAATAATTAACCCACAAATACTTAAAATAGTTGATATTATAAGAAAACATAAAAATATATAAAGTAAATATGCAAAGCTAAAATCATTAATACTAATCATAGTAGTTGCCATTATAACTGATCCAACAATTCCAGCTATATTAAGAACATTAATAAATAAATTTATTCCCTTAATTAATTTAATACTTCTACAACTCTTGTATCCTGTTTCTTTAAACTTTCTTTTTATAAATAGAACCATTGTCCCAACTAAATTTATAAGAAACATACTAATAGCTACAATAAATATAGTTATATTAAAATTTTGTGTTTCGAAAAAATTTATCCTTTCGAAGGAGTTATGACTTACATCATTAAATGCATAAGTTACCTTGCCCTTATCATCTATCTTAAATGCAAAGTCTCCTCTACCATCTTTTCTTTTAAATACTCCATCTTCTTTCTCAACAAGAGTTGTAGTAATTTCTTCTTTAGCAGAAGTACATTCCTTAAGAGTTAATGTGCCATCTTTGTTATCTGTGATTCTCATATCCATTGAAGGATCAAACAAAAAACCAATTTTCATAATATTACTTTTTGCTATTCCATCATAACTTCTATATGTTCCTTCATATTTGCTAAAATCTTTAGATGGATTTGGTTTTATTTTGTTAAAACTATTACTTTTGTTAGGATAAAAATAATTTAAAAACTCCTCTTCAAAATTAAATGGAAGTGGATTTAAAGAATTGGTTGCCACATATATTCCTAATTTCTCTTTTGGCATTAGAAACAATGTAGTAGTACTGCCTGATGGTAATCCACCTTCATGCTTTAATATTCCTTGTCCATTTCTATTACTTCTTATAAATCCATATCCCATTCCAGGTAAACTATTATCATTTGAAAACTGCTTGTTTTTCATGGATATTGATGTTTTTTCGTTTAAAATTTTATTTTCTTGAAACACTCCATTATTCAAATGTGCTATCATAAAATTTTCCATATCTTTAACTGTTGCATTTATTCCTGAAGATCCAGAAGTATATTGATAAGCTAAAGGACTTTCATTATAAGTTCCACCTGTACCACCATATCCATAACTCTTAGTTGTATTATTATTTTTTAGTCTAACTAAACTATTTTCCATTTTCAGAGGCTCTAATATGTTTCTCTTTATATATTCTTCATAGCTAATACCAGACACCTTTTCTACAACATATCCTAAAAGGTTATATCCTTGATTACAATATCTACTAGCGGTATTAGGCTCTCTTACTACTCTAGGTATATGATTATCAAAATAATATTCCTGTGATTTTATTGATTTTTCATCCTTAGTACTACCATTAAGTTCACTAGCTTCATCAACTCCACTAGAATGAGTCAATAAATTTCTACATGTTACTGGTTCTTTATAATTATTTATAATCTTATAAGGTTTTATATATTTATCAATATTTTCATTTAAATCTATTTTTCCCTCTTCCTGTAATTGCATTACAGCTGTTGCAGTAAACAACTTACTTACAGAAGCAGCTGGAAACACAGTTTTATCTGGGTCTACCAATATTTTTTCTTTTACATCGCTATATCCATATCCTTTCTTAAATACTTCTTTACCATCTTTAACAACAACTATAGCTGCTCCTGGAACTGAATACTTCTCCATATTCTTCTTGAAAAACTTATCCATAAATTGTTGTAAATCTTCACTATTATCTGCAACAACATGTTTTTTATTAATTTCCTTTGTACCGTCTATTTGCTTGGCAAAACTATTACTGCTTAACCCTAATGTTATAAAAATAGTATTTAATAATATTGCTATAACTCTCCTTGCTTTCATCTTCATATATCCCAACTCCTTAATTATTTTACAGTTAAATTCTATACTAAAATAAATTTTTAATTTTAACTTTTTTCTTACGAAAATTTAAAATTTATTTATAGAAAATATAAAACCGTCCACTTTTAGTGCACAGTGATAAATAATTAAGAAAGCATTGAACTAAATTAGACGTTTATTATTTACTTGAGCTATATAAATAATTCTATAAATTTCAGCCTAAGTAAAAAATAAAACCAATCATAAAATGTATTTAATAAAGTTTTAAAAAAGGATGTAGAAAGTGCAGCATTAAAAATTTTTCTCAAAAGGCCATTTAGATACGAGAATGAATCGTATTGCAAAAACTGCAAACATATCTGTAGGAAATATCTATATATGCTTTAAAAACAAAAAAGATTTGTTCTATTCTGTAGTTCCTGAAAAACTTATGATTTTTTAAGAGCCTTTCTTGTTAAAAGTATTCATATTTTCAATAAGAAGCAATTTGATAAATTTAAAAGACACTCCTACCCATCGAAAGTAAGAGTGTCTTCTAGATTGATATAAAAATTAAGTTTAGATATTATGTCCTACAAAATTTTATTGGCAGTTTTATTACAAAGTTGCTACCTTCATCTAATTTACTATATACATTTATACTGCCACCATGAGCCTTGACTATTTCTCTTGATATTGTAAGGCCTATCCCAACTCCTCCGGTCTCTCTAGCCCTTGACTTATCTGTTCTATAAAATCTCTCAAATATATAGTCTTTATCTTCATCACTTATACCTATTCCGCTATCTTTTATGGATATATATACATTATCAGATTTAGTAAAACACCTAACAAATATCTCTCCTTTATCTGGAGTATACTTAATAGCATTTGAGATAATATTAATTATTACCTGGCTTATTTTATCCTTATCTATCATAATATTAATATGTTTAATATCTACTTGTAAATTTATATCTTTATCTAATAACTGCTTTTCAAAATTTGTTAAAATTGTAGTTATTACAGTCTCTAAATCTACTTCTGACTTATTTAGCCTTAGTTTACTGCCCTCACATCTTGATAAATCCTCTATGGATACAGTTAATCTATTTAATCTTTGAAGTTCATCATATATACTCTTTAACCTTTCTTGGGATGGTTCCCATAGACCATCCATTATTGCCTCAAGTTGTGCTTGCATAGTCGTTATAGGGGTTCTAAGCTCATGTGATATATCCTTCGTTAGCTCTTGTCTTATTTTTTCTTGTTTATCTAAATCTCCTGCCATCATATTTATTGATTTTATAAGTTTATTGATTTCATATATACTGTAATCTTCTTTTATGCCTTTGGAATAATTTCCTTCTGATATAAGATTTGTTGCATCTATTACCTTTAAGATAGGCTTACTGATAGCATAAGACAATAACCATCCTACTATAATAGATATAATGAAAAATAGTAGCCCTAGTATAAATAATATTCTGTCTAGCATTCTCAAAAATATAACATCTGAATCTTCATAATAAATCGGACCTATATACTCAACTTCTAATTTCCCTATTAAAGCTTCATCTTGTTTTAGGTCAAATTTATCAAATGTATTTTTAATATCTACATCTGGGCTTACTTTATTAGTATTTTCTATAATTTTATTTAAAATCTTTTCACATACAATATTATCATATTCCCTTGCATTCCATATAATATTATCATTTTTATCTTTAACTGTTATAAGCAATCCTCCAGTTATCGCATCTGTTCCTATGTTCTCAATAGCTTTCTTATCCCATGAATTATTACTGTATGCATTTGATATTTTATTTTTGATTTCCATTTTCGACTGTTGTATTTTTTCACTAGTATATATATTAAACTTCTTTTCGATACAATAATGGTTTACTATGTTTGCTAAAAATATGATACTCAATGAAAATAATATAAAAATCAAGCTTACTCTATATCTCAATTTATTAAACATTGAACCTATATCCCATACCACGAATAGTTTTTATATAGGTTGGACTTTTACTATCTTGATCTAATTTGGCTCTTATATTTTTTATATGAGTATCAATTATTCTATCATAGATACAAGTATTATCTCTACTTATATAATCCATTAACTCTTCCCTTGAAAATATTTTATTAGGATTTTTAGCCAGTATAGATAGTATTTTATATTCCGAAGCAGTTAATATAATTTCTTTGTTATTGTATTCTACTTTCTTATTAACAATATCTATGATTAATTCATTATTAAAAATTAAGTTTTTACATTGATTTCCCTTAACTCTTTTCAAAACTGCATTAACCTTCGCTACTAATTGCTTTGGACTAAATGGTTTTGTTATATAATCATCACTTCCAATTGAATATCCATTTAGTATACTATCTTCACTTGATTTAGCAGTTAGCATAATTATTGGTACTTCAGATTCTTCCCTTATGCGCTCACAGACATTTTCACCTGATATATCAGGTAACATTAAATCTAATATTAATAGATCAGGATTAAACTCACTTTGCTTTTTTAATGCCTCTATCCCACTTGTAGCCTGTATTACAGTATATCCCTCATTTTCTAAATACAATTTTATAACTTCTATTATCTTAACTTCATCATCTATAACAAGTATAGTTTCTTTCATAAAATTATACCTCCATATGAGTACTTAATTAATTATCTTATTTATATTTTCATCAAGTATTTCTTTATCAATGATTCCTACATGATCATACACTAAATTTCCTTCTTTATCTATAAATACTGTTCTTGGAATAGCATTTAATTGATATTTATTAGCTGCATCAAGCTCTATATCAAACATCACATTCATATTATATCCTTCTTCTTTCATAAATCTCTCTGCAGACCCTTTGGTTTCCCTCATTCCGTCTGTAAGATTTACCATTAGTATTTCTAAATCCTCATTATTATATTTATTTGCTGCTTCTTGAAAATATGGCATTTCATACTTACATGGAGAACACCAGCTTGCCCAGAAATTTACTACTACAGCCTTCTTCCCTTTATAATCTGATAACTTTACTTTATTATTATCTTTATCATAAACTGTAAAATCTACTGCTAGCTGAAAACTAGAATTTTCATCTGATACATTATTAATAGCTTCATTACTTTTGTAATTATTTGATAAATAGTCATATCCAAATTTAACCCCTACAAGTAAAACTAACATTATAACACTTATATATATATATCTTTTATTATTTTTCAAATTTATCACTCCTTTTATAATTTAAAATGCCAATATTGATAATAATAAGTTTAGGTAACCAGTCATCATCATTATCCCTATAATAATTAGCAGAACCCCTGATATTCTATTTATTATCTTATAATTTCTCTTTATGAATTCAAAAGTAGTTTTCAGAGAATCTATTAAAAGTGCTGATAGTATAAATGGTATTCCAAGACCTAAACTGTAGATCATTAGCATTGATGCTCCCATAAATACATTAGTGGAATTTGATGCTATCATAAGTGCTGATCCTAGAAATGGTCCTACACACGGTGTCCACCCAAATCCAAATATCATTCCAAATAATGCTGTAGACATAATAGAGGATTTTTTATGTCCTGTTGGCTTATTTATTTTAAAGCTTCTATGCAATAATTCTACATTTATTATGCCTAAATAATTCAGACCAAATATTATCATAATCGATCCTGATACTATATTTATCTCCCTCATATATGTATTAAAAATGACACCTACGGTTCCTGCTGCTACACCTAATAAGGTAAACACAAGGGTAAATCCTGCAACAAATGCTATTGAACTTATTAATGCTCTGTTTTTATAATTTTTATTATCTATATCTCCTCCTGCAAAATATGAAACGTATATTGGAATCATTGGCAATATACAAGGAGATATAAAGGTTATTATCCCTTCTAAAAATAGTAATATATAGTTCATAGTTTTCCTCCTAAATACCACATTGTAAACTTCTCATTACTTCTTCATATATTTTTTCTTTATCCGCTTTATCTAACTCATTTACAACTCTTATGCCACCAATTAATTTATTGTCCATGAGAATCCCATAATTTACACCTTCATCAAGTTTAGTGGTTAAAACAAATTCATTATTTTCCGTATAAGTCATATCCTGCTTTTCTCCATTTGACGGATTAATAAGTATTATCTTACTACCCTTATTAATATCATTAATTTTTATATTAAATTCTTCTTTAGAGTCAACCATCGTTACTATTTTATCTAAGTAACTTCCGTCATAACTCTTATTTATTTCACTACTATATACCTCATCAAATTTTTTAATATTCTCTGCTTTATTATCTGATAGGGCTTTAGGTTCATTGTTGAATATGTAAAAACCTACTGCAGTTAAAATTAGTATACTTGCTCCTAATATTGTTAAGATTTTTCCCCTCATAGCATCACTCCTTTTGCTTGATAATAAAATAATAATACCTAAATTACTTGTTGATATTATGAAGATTTAACTTATATATGATTTTAATTTCTATAATAAAATTTTTACCATGAATTAAAAATTAAGAATGAGTAGTGAAGAATTATGTTTAAAACTCCATTTTAGAAATTTATTCGCTCTACCCTACACAAAAAACGAAAAATCCCTACAGATGAACAATATCATCCATAGGGAAATATTCCTTTACAAACTCAAAACCACTTAATATAACAAGTTAAATTGCATTTCTAAATAATCAAACTCATTATAAATTTATATATTAAAAAAGTTAATTTTATTAAATACATATTCTTTACAAAAGCGAATCACAATAAGTAAAATCCACAAAACTTTTTAGATATATATAATTTTACATTTACAGTAACTTTTTATTACATGTTACCTAATATGTAATGATATAAAATCATATTAGGAGGATTAATATAATATATTTTTGTACGAATGGCGTCTTAACTTTGCTTAAAACTTATCGTGAGTTAATTTGTTATTTTTCTTTACATTTTTGTAGGAATGTTTCCTCATTTAAAAACTTTATATTCTGACCTTTTTTCTTTAAATCTACGGCTTTCTTAAGCTTATTGCTCATTTCTTCTCTATTCAAATCCTCTATATCCTTTGTATTTGTAACTAAGCATGTTGTCTTCTTAGTTACAGAGCTCCCAACAGTTCCATTAAGCTTTCCAACTAATATTATTGCTTCATTTCTTGTCATAGAAGCTAATCCACCTGTAAATACAACAACTTCTTCTTTAAATGCAGTAAAATTAAAGCTTTCTATTATCTTTTTATTTTCCTTTGGAGCTTGTCTATTAGATCTTTTTAAAATCCTTCCTTTAGTGGAAGATGGTTTATATCCATTTTCATTTACATATCCTAAAGTCACTCCAACTAATTTTGATATTTCATTAATATTCTTTAAATTTAATTCCTTTGATATATTAAGTAAAATATTACTACATGCCATTGCATCTGCCAGAGCATCATGATGCTGAAACTTATATCCTAAAAAATTATTCACTGTATTTAATTTTGCATTATCAATGTTACTATAAAAATTTTTAGAGAGCTTCATTGTACATATATACTCAAAACTTGGCATTTTTATATTATAAAGTTCCAACGTACTTCTTAATACAGACATATCAAAGGAAGCATTATGAGCTATTACTAAATTATTATTAAAATAGCCCTTAATTTTTCCCCATATTTTATCAAATTCTAATTCGTCCTGAACCATATGCGGCCTTATTCCATGAATCCCAATATTTATTGGCATAAATCTCATTTCCTTAGGCTTTATTAAATAATGTACTTTTTCTATAATCTCTCCATCTTTCACAACAACAATCCCTATAGAGCATGGACTATTTCTTTTTTCATTAGCAGTTTCAAAATCTATAGCTACGAAATTCATTTATATTCTCCTATATTTATATTCTTGCTTAATAAACAAGCTATTCCTTTATGAATATATATTTATCTTTTTGAATATCTTAATATTACAACACCCTTATCCATAATATACTGATCTAAATGTAAATCTATTTTAGGATTATTCTCTAAAAATAAAGGTCTACCTTTGCCTAATATTGTAGGAATTATCCCAATTATATACTCATCAATAATATTTGATTTAATAAAATTATCTACAAGACCTCCGCCACCAAATAAGAAGATATCTTTACCCTCTTTTTCTTTTTCTTCTTCTATTACTTTACATATATCACCGTTTATAAAATGTATATTGCCATAGTCTTGTAATTTTTGTGAGGTTGCTACATATACTTTTTTATCATTAAAATCATTATGGAAGCTTTGGTCATAACAATTTTTTCCCATAACTACAGTATCCACATCATTTAAAAACTTATCATAATCCCATTTATCTTCAGTATCTAATTTTTCATCTCCATCTCCAACTATCCAATCAAATCCACCATCTTTTGATGCTATATATCCATCTATGCTCATTGCTAAATTTAATATTATTTTTCTTTTCATATAATCATTCCTTTTCATTTATTATTATGCATGAGATAATACTGGAAACATTAAATCTCTTGTTTTAAATGGATTATCTTTTCCCATTTTAATAAAAAGAGTAGTATCATCTTCATCTACCAAAATTTTCTCATAAGAAGAACTATTATTTGGAGTAAATCCTAGAATAACTTTCTTTGTTTCATATTTCATCATTACATTTATAATATTATCTAAATTTACTTCTTTTTTTGCAAACACATCTTGAACATATAAAATATCTTCATCAAAATCACAAATAGCCACAGTATCATAATCTTGAAGATAATAAATATTATCCTTCATAAATGATGTACAATAAAACATTATAAGAGATGGATTATTTTTCATAGAAAACTTTGATAAGGATATTGTATTACAAGCCATATTATAAACAAATTCTCTATCCCATTCATTATCCATGGACATCTTTCTTATTTTTCCTGACTTCTTCTTTTTTATTTTGTTTATAACGTATTGATACTCATCGCACTTATCAAATCCAAACTTAGGATAAAAATCAAGAACACTGTCATTAGCAAAAAGATATATAAGATCACATTTATCCTCCCATTCTTTTATAACTTTTTCCATAAGTGCTCTACATAACCCCTGTTCCCTATACTCTTCATCTGTCATAACTGTTCCAATTTGTACATATCTCTTTTGTTCTCCTAAAATCAAAAAATCAATGATATTTACTGAAACATTAGATACTACATTATCTCCATCTAATAAAGAATATGGTATATATTTGTCTCCCCAATAGCCATCTTCATACCATTGCTTAAAATTAAAACCATAAGTTTTTTCTGTTAATGCATTAAAACTATCTCTTAAAATACTGTTATATTTGTAATTACAAATATAACTATATTTTTTATCATTAATTAATAAAGACTCACTCATTTTTAGTTTTTCCTTTCAAATAAATTTTTATATTATTTTTTCACGCTTATTACCAACATATAGTCCATCTTTAATAATTCCAACATATCCAAATCCTAATCTTTCATAATATTCATTTAGTTTGATATTTGAAGCTTGGCAGTCAAGTCTTAGGTATCTTTTATTATTATTTTTTGCAACCAATTCACAATTATTAATTAAAACTGTTCCTGCACAACAAGCATTTACAGAAGTAACTAAATTGTGAATATAGTAAGCAGAATCTTTATATTCCCAACGACTATCGTATGTATGCAAAGCAACTGCACCTACTATCTCTCTGTTCTCTTGACATTTTAAAACATATAACTCTTTTCTTGAAATGCAATTCTCAAAGTATTCACTAGGATAAGAGTTAAGATAGTCAGTTTTGTTCCATTGTTCAATGCCCTTCTCATCCATTCATTTAATGCGCAATTTAATCAACGATAAAATATCTTTTATATCATCATATTGAGCTAACTCAAAAATATATTGTTTCATATCTACTCTTTTATCCATAAAATTTCTCCTTTCAAAATTATACTTACTTTAAAAAGTTATTTGATAGACTTAATTTTATCTAAAAAACTAATATGCTTCTGCCTTTCTAAAAAACTAAATTTATATTATAGTTAATCATTACTTATAGAGATTCTCTTATATTGTAATTTTAAATATTCAATAATATCTGCTTTTTTTAGAGGTGATGAGTGACCTAAAAAGCAAATATCAAACTCTAAACTCTCCAACATATTTATAAAATTTTGTAATTTAGCTAAATCATATTTGTAGTTATTATAAAAATCTATACTGTAAGCATCTCCTATAAATACTACTCGCTCTTCAGGTACATAGACTATAACAGAATCTTCTGAATGGGGTGCAACAACATTTTTTAAAATAACCTTTAATCCTCCTAAATTTATTTCTAAATCATTTTTAAAAACTACATCAGCATGTGTAACTTTTATATCTTCAAGGTTTTTATATTCTTTACGAATATTCGTATCCGCAAATTCAATATCTTCTCCAGTTAAAAGACGTTGTTTCATTGCTTCGTCTGTCCATTGCCATTTAGACATAATCTTTAATCTTTCATTAGTTATTTCACATGCTATTGTTTTTCCTGTAACTGCATTCATACCATAAGTATGATCCCAATGCCAATGAGTAATAGCTACATAATCAGGTAATCTTAAATTTAACTTTTCTATAGAATTATTGAATTTTTCTACATGATTTTTCGAGTTTCCTGCATCCACCATTAAGGAGTACTTATCTCCTTTAATGTATCCAATTAACGCTCTATCTGTTTCTTTATCATTTTCAAGAAAATAAATTCTATCTGTAACTTTTGTTAAAGTCATAAAATACACCGCCTTTATTAATATAAAATTAAAAGATCCCCATAGACGAACAATATCATCTATGGGGATCTTGTTTATATAAACACCTTTTACTATATTCAAATTTAACTTAATACACAATATATATTTATCCATATTGTAATGATAGTATAAATAAACATATACATTTATATATGCGTGTACTTATAGTTATTTTATTTTTATATAAAAGAGTTTAGTGGATGATATTATTCTTAAAATGCATCATTAACTAAAGCTCCATGATGGAACTTTAAAAGCATTTCAAACTATTTACTTTTATTAATAGTTTAGTTAAGAACAACTAAAATCATCTCTTCAAATCTCCTTTTCCTATAACTATAATTTTATTTAAGTATATAATTTATTATTCTTGTCGTCAACAAATTTTTCCTTATACAATAAAATATAATGATGATATAAAACTTTTAGTCCAAGTTGAACTATATTTAGTAATTAAAAATAAAAAGAAAAGAGCACGGTTTATGAATTATCCTGTATATATCGTTTCGTACTATCATCTAATAAATGTAAAGACTGCTGACTAAATATCAACAGTCTTTATATTTTATCTTAAACAATTTCTGTTTTAGAATGAGTATCTTCTACGTCAAAGCTTACATCCTGTAAGTTAACAACCTTTGTTTTATGTTTCTTTTTATAGCTAAACCATAAACCAAAGAATATTGGTAATCCTATATAAGATGCTATTATTCCATTCCAGTCAATTTTAGCAGCTTCAAAGTAACTAATACCTTGTCCTAAAATAACTATTATGCATAATACTAGCGCTATTATCGGACCAAGCGGAAATAGCTTCGCTTTATAAACAAGCTTATTTAAATCACGTCCTTGAGCAACATAAGCTTTACGGAAACGATAGTGACATAGCGCTATACCAACCCAGGCAATAAAGCCTGCAAGTCCTGAAGCTGCAACCAGCCACACATAAACAGTGGTTTCAGCATAAAGCCCTGTTAAAAAACAAGCTGATGCTACTAAAGTAGTTAATGCTAGTGCATTTATTGGAACCCCTCTTGAATTAAGCTTTCCTAACCAACTAGGCGCTTTCCCTTCTTTAGCCATTGCATACAGCATTCTGCTTGAAGCATACATTCCTGAGTTTCCACAGGATATTACTGAAGTTAAAATAACTGCGTTCATTAGTGATGCAGCAGCTGCAATACCAGCTTTTTCAAATACTAATGTAAATGGACTTGTATTAACTCCAGCATCTGTATAAGGTATTATTGCACTTACAACAAATATTGTTCCTAAATAAAAAACTATGATTCTCCAAAATATTGTATTGATGGCTTTAGGAATAGTTTTTTCAGGGTTTTCACTTTCACCAGCAGCTATACCAACAAGTTCTGTACCTTGAAAAGAAAAACCTGCAATTAAAAATACCATAAAAATAGATTTAGCGCCTCCAACAAATGGAGCATCCTTAATAGTAAAGTTTTGGAGTCCTATTGTATGTCCACCTAATATACCTAAAATAGTAGCAGTACCGATTAATAAAAATACAATAACAGTAAATACTTTAATACCTGCAAACCAATATTCTGATTCACCATAAGCTTTTGCAGATAATAAATTAAGACTAACTATTAATACGAGGAATAAAACACTCCAAATAATAGCTGGAACATTAGGAAACCAAAATTTCATAATTAGTGCACCAGCCACCATTTCAGCAGCAACTGTAATAGCCCAGTTATACCAGTAGTTCCAACCAAGTGCAAACCCAAATGCAGGATCGATAAATTTTGAAGCATAAGTTTCGAAAGAACCTGATACAGGCATAAAGGTTGCCATTTCTCCTAAGCTTGTCATTAGAAAGTAAACCATAACTCCTATGCAAGCATAAGCAGTAAGAGCACCACCAGGGCCTGCTTGCTTGATAGTAGCACCAAGTGCTAGGAATATTCCTGTTCCTATAGCTCCCCCCATAGCAATCATATTAAGATGTCTTGCTTGTAAACTTCTTTTAAGCTTATGTGAATTAGAATCTTTTTCTTTTGTAGTACTCATTTTTCTTCCTCCTTATTGCTTTTGTTTTCCGATAGGCGAATTAACTAAGACGAGCATAAAAAAATACCCTGAGACTCTATCTCAGGGTATTAAAGCATGTATTTAGACTACAAATACATGTTAATTCCACAACGAATGATAGCTCCCCACAAATTATCTTTGTGACAGTCCTGCATATATTTTATACAAAACCAACGATACAACATTAAAGCATTAGTTGTATGCTTCGGCGAAATTTCCTTTCAAACTGCTTCACAGTGCTTATCTCCACAATTTTACTCTTAAAGTTCGCTCCTCTACCTCAGTAATTCACTTATGATTATTTAATATACACTGTATTTCTAAATAAGTAAACACATTTTTATAAAAAAATTAATAATCATATATCTATTTACAAATACTAAAATAAAAATATTAAAAGTGCTAATATTACTATACATAATTATAAAATAGTATTAAAAAAATAAATTTTAAAGAAGTTTCCTCAAAACAAACAAATTAATATCTAAAACAAGACAAGTTCTTTAATATTTATTTACCTTTCGTTTTAGGAAGTAGTATATTAAACTTTATGGTATTTCCTTCACATTCAGCCCATAACCTACCATTATGGATTTCCACGAGCTTTCTAGCAATTGCAAGCCCCAACCCAGAACCCTCTCTCTGGGAGCTTCTAGATTTATCAATTCTATACATTTTTTCAAAAATTAACTCCAAGTCATCCTTTTTGATATGTTCACCAATATTTTCAAAAGAAATTAATACATTTGCTTCCTTTTCCTTTATATATACTTTAAAGCTTGTATTTGGGGAACTATATTTTTGGACATTATTTATAATATTTTCTATTATTCTAACCATTTTTTTTATATCAATTTCACAATATATTTCGTTTGATTCACTTTCGAATTCAATATTTATATTCTTTTCCTTAAAAAATAACATCTGTTCACCCAGAATCTGATTTACTAATATTGCTATATTAAATTCAACCTTTTCTAAAGAAACATAATCATTTTCAATTTTAGTATATTCAAAAAGCTCCTCAATTAGATTTTTTAAATCTATGGCTTTCCTATAGGTTATATCTATATATTCACTTGTTTTTTCATAACTTTGAATCTTTTCATTCTTTAACAGATCTAAATAACCTATTATAGAAGTTAATGGTGTTCTTAAATCATGTGAAACAGCAACTATAAAATCATTTTTCTCCTTCTCAATTTTCTTCTCCCTTTCATAATTGTCTTTGAGCTTATTAGACATTACATTTATGCTACTTGCAAGTTCTGAAAACTCATCATCTCCATTAATATAAAGATCATCTACATACTGAATTTCTGATATTCTCCTTAATTTCAAAATCATATAATTTAAATACTGAACCCATTTATTTACAATAGACAAAATAACTAGAATACATGTTACAATTACTACAATAATAAACCCTAGCGAAACCGTATTATATATTCTAGCGAATTTTTTTGGATCCATATTACCATAACCTAATAAATAGCTCTCTATAAATTTTCTCATAATATTAAGAAGCACCATACTTGCAATAAAAACTATGCCTACTATAAAAATAAGCCTTAAACCTATTTTACTTATAAGCAAGCCCTTATTTCTTATAATCTTAATTAATGTATAAATTAAAGTTATAGTAATTATTATAAATACTAACAATAAAATTATAGTATACTTGTTAATTCGTATTAAATCATAATTTATATACACCAATACTTCTCGGTATACATTACCTAAAAATATAATAATCACACTTAATAGAAAAGGAATTACTAATAAAAGAAGTACCTTGACATCTATTTTTTTTATTAATAAATAAGCTTTTTTTATTTTATATAGATGAATGTATATACAAATTATAATTATTGAGATCAAAATAGGTATTAATAGCACCTTAAGATTTATAAATTTTTCAGGGTTTAAATTATCACCTCTAAACAAACTTTCATATGTATCTATAATTACAATTATTAAATTACTTATTGAAAAAATAATTAATTGAACCATTAATAGTTTTAATAAACAACTGAGTCCTGAATTCTTGTTCATATCTTATACCCAACTCCCCAAACAGTTTTTATATATTGAGGAGCCTTGGGATCAATTTCTATTTTTTGTCTTATATTTGTTATATGCACCACCACAGAAGTGTCTGATACTACAAATTTTTCCTTCCACACAGTTTCATAAAGTTTTTCCACTGAAAATACTATTCCCTTATTCCTAGCTAGACACTCTAAAATATTAAATTCCTTTGAGGTCAATTTAATATTTTCACCTCTTACATTAACCTCATGAGTATCCACATTAATAACTAAATCCTCTATTTCGATTATATTTTTGCTAATTGTTATACTATTAAATTTTTTATACCTTCTTAACTGAGCCTTTACCCTGGCTAAAAGTTCCATAGATCCAAATGGCTTTGAAATATAATCATCTGCTCCAACGGTTAACCCCTGTATTTTATCAAGTTCCTCTCCTTTAGCAGATAAAAATATTATTGGCATTGTAAATTTTTCTCTAATTTTTATACAAGTTAATATACCATCTAGCTTTGGCATCATTATATCTAGTATTACCAAATCGTAATTATAATCTCCTATTAAATTTAATGCTTCTTCTCCATTAGAAGCATTGTCAACATCATAACCTTCACTTTTTAAGTAAACTTCGATTAAATTTTTTATTGTTATATCATCATCAACCACTAATATTTTTTCTTTCATGATTCTCCCCCTATGAATGCATATTGAAAAAAATAACTAGTGGCTACTTTAGTTTATTTTGTATCATAATCAGTAGCAAGATTCAGAATTTTATTGACAAATTGAAAATTTCACTTCTTGTCTAAATATAAAATATATCAAAACCCTTGGCTTGTTATTTTCTTTCATATGCTTAATCTGCATTTGAGTACATATGCAGGTGGTAAATTTAACATTATTTTCTTAACTTTAATACTATCAAAATAACTTTTAAACAATCCTTTTTTTACTAATGAATACTGAAAAGTTATAAATTCTCCCTCAACATTCAATACTTCTTTTGTGTTATCTAATATTCTATCTGAAATATTTTTAGGCAATGATGCAAAAGGTAGCCCCGATACAATATAGTCTACTTGACTAATATTGAAATTCTTTAAATGTTCCTTTATTTTTTCAGCTCCATCATTTATTATTTTAACATTTTTTTTATACTTATAGTTATTTAAAAGATTATTACAAAACTCTTGATTCTTTTCAAAAACAATCAATAATGTATCTTCTTTCTTTTTTGCTATTAATTTTTCTGTAAATACACCTGTACCTGGTCCATATTCTACTATACATTTAGCATTTTGAAAATCCACATTTCTAACCATCTCTTCAGCAAGCTTTTGAGAACTTGGTAATACAGCCCCTATACTTCTCGGTGATTTCACATATTGTATTAAAAATTCTATATTTCCCATACTAAACCTCCCACATTTCTCATTTACATTGAAATTAATTTGTAGGTTAAGTATAGAAAATAACTA
This sequence comes from Clostridium sp. CTA-1, assembly GCF_054768215.1. Taxonomy (NCBI): domain Bacteria; kingdom Bacillati; phylum Bacillota; class Clostridia; order Eubacteriales; family Clostridiaceae; genus Clostridium; species Clostridium sp. CTA-1. The sequence continues at coordinate 63,495 of NZ_BAAAAP010000004.1, read as the reverse complement.
TTAAAATTTCATCGAAAAAATTCTTAAGAATTCTTAAGAATCCTTAAGAATTTTTGAATTTATAATGAGTTTATAAATAGTTACACATAAAAATCATCTTTTTCAACCAATGATAGCTCTTCATAAATTACTTTTGTGACAATCTTGCATATATTTTACACAAAACCAACAATACAACATTAAAGCATTAATTGTATCCTTCGGCGAAATTTCCTTTGAGACTGCTACTATATTTTTAAATAAGTAACCATATTTTTTACTCTACTATTGTCTATGATTTAATCTAAAGTATGCCCAACATCAAAGACCACTTTTTAGTTAAACTTAATTCTTGCTTTAAATTGAACCAAAAATAACAGTTAGTACACAAACTAACTGTTATTTTAAATAAAGCCATAATATCATTAAAAATGATATTATGGCTTTTTGTTCATATTTTTATGCCCATATAAAAGGCTTTTTATTGTTTCTACAAAGATACATTGATAAATTAGTTACCTGTATCTCCTTTTGTCCCATCTGTTGATGGCTTTTCATCTGTATTTCCAGTTGTTCCTCCACCGGTTGATGGATTTTTATCTCCATCATTGGTTGTTCCACTATTTGATGAATCTCCATCTGTCTTTCCATTTGTTGTTCCGTCTGTTGATGAATTCTCATCCTTATTTCCAGTTGTATCACCAGTTGATGGACTTTTATTCGTATCACCGGTTGACGGTTTCTTATTCGTATTGCCATTTGTTCCACCAGTTGATGGCTTTTTATCTGTATTGTTACTTGAGCCACCTGTTGATGAATTTCCATCTGTATTTTTAGCTTTTCCATCTGTTGATGATTTTACATCTGTACCTTTAGTTGTTTTATCTGTTGATCCTTTTGAATCATTAGATTGTTTTGGAATCTTAGTCTCTACATTTGGTGTTTTCGTATTAGTATCAGCAGGTTTTCCTTTAAAATAAAATCTTGCTACACCACCAACAATTACAGCTAAAACAACTGATGCAGCGATTATCATTACTTTTTTATTCTTGCCAAGCTTATTATTTTTATTTGTTATTTCTCTATTTCCTTCATTTATTGTTTCATCTTTTTTTGTTGCATCAGAAATTATCTCTTTTATATTTTTGGGTATATTAGTAAATATTGAAAATATCCCTTTTCGTTCTTCATGATTTACTTCTTTAAACTTTTCAGGTGATCTAATTATAACAGCAGGCTTATTACGCATTCCATGCTGATTTTCTACATATACAGTAACTGAAAATTCATCATCCTTACTTAAAAAAGGTATGCATACATCTAAAATATTATCTTCTATTGAAGAATCAAACTTTAAGCCCTTTGTTATTTTAGCATCTGTAATTTTTAAGTTGCTTTGTGGGCTTTGTACATGCAAAGTTATCTCATGAATTATTTTACTTGATATATTTCTAACAGTTATAATGTATGCATTAAATTTTTTATTACTTATCTCTATAGGTATACCTTTTCCTATATTGCATAGTATTCTAGGTGCTAAATTTCTATAATGATCTAATAGCAACCCAGATATAAATGATATTATTATAGTTACAATTGCAGTTTTAATAACATTTATCATATTAATTCTCGCTTCCTTATTACTTGCATTATGTAATTCAATTATAAAGTAGATAGATATTTGTGTCAAACTTAAAAATTGGAACCAAGTTTTCTATTATCTACAGTATTTTCCTTTTATTCAAACTAGGCAAAGTATTAATTTGAAGGATTTCCACTAAACATCATATTTAGCAATCATATACTAATAAAATTCACTGCACCTTAAAAGATTCAAAGATTAGTTTTAGCAAGTAAACGTTACTAATTTATAAAAGACATGGGCTAGTTTCCTCTAAAAAACTAGCCTGTTCTTTTAATTTAACTTATTCTTAAATAGCCTAAATAATTAAATTTTTTATACTTAATCCTAAATCCCTTTCTACATTGGTTTATCTGGTGCATCTATTTGAATCAATGTTAACTGACCACCTGGATATTTTCCATTGTTAGTAACCTTGTAATCATCATGATTGTGCATCGGATAAAATTGTGGAAAGAACTGATTATTTGGATCTCTATGACACTGATTACATATTTCTATATAATTTATTAGTTGTGGATTATCACAGTTTACTGGTTCTTCTGGAATATTAAAAATAGCATTCTTATCAATATTATAAATCTCCTTAATCTGTTTACAAAGAGAATCGAAACCATCTTGCCCTTTTACAATATACCTCCTGTATAAATCTCTCTTATCATCTGCAGTAATAATTAAATCATAGGTTTCTCCAGACCCTATAGTATTAGTAAAGCCCATTTCTGTTAGTTTATGATTAATGTGTTTAGAATTTTTACTAAGAGCTAGGAATGGGCTTAAATGACTATCTTTTCCAACCACCATAAAATGCCAACCATGAATATGCCATGGAACCACTTGATAACCCATATTAATCATTCGAAGTAGGAACTTTTCATTGGTTTTCACATGAACATAAGATTCATAGTTAATTTGAGTAAGATTTGGATTACTATTATCAGGTGGAGTTAAAGGATGTGGAAGAAGCGTATCAGGAAAAGCTCTTCCATTAACTAGCCAAAAATCTGGTTTAAAATCTACTGGATTAAAAGGAGGAGGTGGAGGATCCTGATTCTGGTTCTCAACGTTTTTATGCCACCTTGAATCTATATCAGATAAAAGCATTACATATTCTTTATCAAAATAGCTGTTGATATTATTATAAGCAAAATTTCGATTTGTAGCAGTTTTAGGAATATGGCATAGTTCTTTACCATATAGTTTCCAACGTCCACATTCGTCACATTTTGTAATTCCGTTTTCAGCCAAACTTTCCATAGAAGGATATATAACCAATGCCCCATACATTCCCATTTGAATGTGTTCAGAAGCTTCTACATGACAGTGGTACATTAAAGTTCCTGGATCTTCCGGATGAAAAAAATAGGTTGCAGTAGGTGGTGCCTTAAGCGGTTGATTTTCTTGTTTTTCCCACATAGGAACACCAAATGAACTTTCAGGGAAACCATCTAACTGAGTAGCAACATGAGCACCATGCATGTGCACAGTATGGAAATCTCTAAACTGAGGAAGATGTTTCATTCCAATATTAATAAGCGTAATATATATATGATCACCTACTTCTCCCCAAATCATGGGAGAAGGAATAGTAGCTTCACCTTTCTTCATAAAAATTGTGTCCCAATTAGCTGGATCTGTATAATCTAAATATTTATTTTCTTCTATTGTTATTCCATCTACTTCTAAAAGTCCGCCTGTAAATCCAAAGATATAAACATCTTCTCTATCTGTAGTACATAAAACATCATCTTTGGGTAGGCTTATTAATCCATCTGTAGCTAATAAAACATAATGTCTAATACTCATTTTATCATCCCCTAGTATTCTATATTATTTTCATTTGATTACTTTATTATATGCTGCTGATAATAAAAAGTTATATTGTGTAACAAAGATTTATTATATAAGTGAGCTGGGTTTATTAACTTCCTACCCCATAGGTTTAGATTAGTGCATTCCTCTGTAAGCTTTCTTCCTTGTACTAAAGAATAGAAAATAAAAGACCCACAGCAACACTATATTAGTATTGTGGTGGGTTTCATAGTTGACGCAAGGCTTAGCCTTTGAAATCCTCTACCCTATCTTAAACTACTATAATTAATTATCATATTTAGCTAAAAATTCTCGAGTTTCTTTTCCAATATCTTTTGATTTTGTATAGTAAATATAATGCCCTCCTTCTAAAACACAATAGCTAAATCTAGTATATTCTTTAAATTCACTTATATTTTTATTCATTACCTTTGTATATTTCTCATTATTTATATCTTTTACAGATTTAATTGCAATAAATTTAAGTATTGGAAAATCCTTTGAAATTTTAGTTTTATTCGCTGTTTCACAATTCTTTAATAACAAATCAGCTTCATTCTTCATAGTTTTGTTAAATGAACTTTGAACTCCCATCTTTACTAAGTCATTTTTGTCTCTTTCAGAAAAACAATTTTGATTTTTATAAATGTTATTATAATATATCCCATCAATACCTAAAAAGTTTCCTATAGTAGCTAGAGCAAATTGCTTTTTGCCGAATGAAAAATCAATCTTATCCGTTTCTTCTATAACTGCTTTTACTAATGTTGTATCTAACATAATTATTGCTTCAATTTCATTTGGATAAGCTGATGCATAGTACTGCGCATATACACCTGATATTGAGTGAGGCATAAGTATATATGGACCATCTATCTTCGCTTTCTTCAATGCCATTCTTGTTTCATTAACAATATTTTCTACACTGCGTTCCTTTGAAGTTTCTTCACTAAAACCATAACCAAAAGGTTCAACAACAACTACTTTAAAATCCTTTTTTAATTCATTAATTAATGGCTTAAAATCAATTGAAGGTGCTATACTTCCTAAACCTGGCATTAAAACAATTGTTTTCTTTCCATGTCCCTCAGAATATACATGCATTTTTTTACCATCAACATTCACTAATATCCCTAAAGGCTTAACATCATTCTCCTCTAAATATTTTCGGACTTGGCCTACTATAGAAATAATTATTAGCAATGCTAATATCACAATAAGAATGTTTCTTAATATTTTTATTATTTTTTTATGCATTATTATCACCTTCTTCATAAACCATATTCACATAATTATTACTAATGAAAATATAGAATAAAATCATTGTTATTGAATATAACCCTAAAGAAATTATTATCTGAAGATTAAAAGAAAAATTCATTACTTGTTCTAACATTTTCATAGCAATGATGCTGTGTAATATTGCTGCACTGCAAGGTAAAATAAATGAGATTGCAACTTGGACATATACGGATTTTTTTATCTCTTCTTTACTCATTCCTACTTTCTTCAATGTTATGTACTGTTCTTTATCCATAAATGCATCCTTTAATATTTTAAAATATATTGTACTAAAGGTTGATAGTATAAATATTATAGACATTACCATCCCAAGGAAATGAAATATTTCCATTGCATAATAATCCCATGTATATTCACTAATAGGTTGGTATACCTTACCTTGATGTATGACTTTCTTTATATCTAATATTAATTGTTTTGAATCTACCTTGTTGCTTATTTGAACGCAATTTAATGATATCTCATTAAAACCTTTCTTTACCTTTTCATATTCACTATCTTCTAATACATATATATTTTTTGTTCCTAATTTATCTATAATTCCAATGAAGGGAACTTCTTCTTGTGTTTTTATAACAAACTCTCTATCATTTATTTCTATTTCTTTTTTCACAACATTAAAGGTCGATGATAATGTTGTTGCACTTGCTATAAAAACAGCTTCCTTTCCCTTTGGTTCAATATTATCTTTTACTTTATAATGTAAAAATTCTAAGTTCTTTTTTAATGCTGAATAGCTTATTATTATGGCTTCACGATTGTAATCTACTTTTCTATAGTAGTCTTTATACTTAACCTTTCCTAAGGAAAATTTATTTTCATTAATTCCAATCAGCTGATGATTAGATTGTTTAATTATCTCTACTACTTTTTCTTTTGATTTTTCATCATCACTTTCATAGCTAAAACTATATGGAGATTGTTTAATAGCTTCTCTTTTTGCAACTTCATTAAAAGATAAGCTTGCTCCAAAAGCTGTTATCGCTGCTGCACATAATATTGCAGTCATAGCTAAATTTCGATAATTCCCCTTTAGTCTAAAATACACATTAGAAATACTTACTAACATAACATTTTTGTATACCAGCTTTTTATTTTTAATTATCTTATTAAGAACTATAGACATGAAACTTCCAAAGAAAAGATAAGTTCCAGCTGAAACACATACTAGCGCTGTCACAGATGAAATCATCAAATCTAACTCCCAGCTTTTAATCATAACGCCAACTATGTATCCAGCTAAAATTAATAGCACCCCTAAAATCCCTTTAAAATATCTTAGCCTTGGAAGATCTTCTTTTTTCTTTGCAGCATTAATCATATCTATAAGTTTACTTTTCTTTATTACTCTATATTTCCTATAACCTATTACTACGAAAATACATGAGAATACTAAAATAACTGTAAAAATAGAATCTAATGAAATTTTGAAAGGTATTGCTATATTTAAAAAGATTGATTTTGCTAAAAGCATAAAAAATAATTTAGATAAGATTATTCCAAATGCAAGTCCACTAAATATAGAAACAACTCCAAGGAATAAACTTTCTATTGCAAATACTTGTCCGATTTTTGATTGGGTAACTCCCATTAACATATATAAGGCAGTCTCTTTTTGCCTATTTAATAGGAAAAACTTATCTGCATTAAATATAAAATATATTACTGTGCATACTAAAATAAAACCACAGGAAATACTTGCTACACTTGCTGCCTGAAATCTTTCGCTTACAGAAATAAATGCTTCATTATTTTCTATTGCTAAAAAGTTATAAAAAGCTGCAACAGAAACAATTGTAATAAGCAAATAAAGTTTATATACCTTTATATTATCCTTAAAAAGCTTAAATGATAGTTTAAATGAGTTCATTGCTTTCTCCTCCCATCACTGCTATCATATTAAGAATCTTTTTAAACATCTCGCTTTTATTCCCACTGCTATATAACTCACCACTTATACTCCCATCCTTTAAAAACATTATTCTATCTGCATAACTTGCAGCCCTGGCATCATGAGTTACCATAACAATTGTGGTATTATAATTTTTATTAATATTTGTAAAACACTCAAGAACTTCTACAGATGATTTAGAATCTAAAGCACCAGTTGGTTCATCTGCAAAAATTACCTTTGGAGATGTAATTAATGCTCTACAAATTGCTGCTCTTTGCTTTTGCCCTCCTGATAATTGATAAGGATACTTATCTAGATGTTTTTCTATACCTAAAAGCTTTGTTAGGTTATTGATCCTTTCCAGTATTATCTCTAGCTTCTCACTATTTAGCGTTAGGGGTAGTGCAATATTATCTCTTATTGTCATACTATCTAACAAATTAAAATCTTGAAAAACAAAACCTATTACATCTCTTCTAAACTTAGCTAATTCATATTCTTTTAGACTACTTACATCTTTATTATCAATTATAACTTTCCCAGAAGTTGCTTTATCTATTGTTGACATGATATTTAAAAATGTGGTCTTTCCTGACCCTGAAGGTCCCATTATACTGATGAATTCTCCCTCATTAATTTCTAAATCTATTCCCTTTAATACCTTATGTTTATTAGTTACCCTTCCATAATCCTTAATTAATTTTGATATCTCTACTATTTTTTTCATAAATTATCACCTCATATCTATAGTATAATTTTCACCTAAACATTCTTCCATCTATCTAGGTTACAAATTAGATTCTATTGTGACATTGGTGTAACATTGAAGTAATCTGCTAACTTGTAAAAACTTAAAATAAATTCGGTATACTCTCCCTCTTCACTTTCTACCTTCAAATCTATATTTAAGTTATTACACATCTTTTTCGCATAATATAAACCAATACCAGTTGATTTAGTTCTTGTCCTTCCATTCTTTCCAGTAAATCCTTTATTGAATATTCTATTTATATCTTCCTTTGGAATGCCAATTCCATTATCTTTAATGTATAGATAATAAGCTTTACTATCCTCTTTGCTAAAGATATATAATTGTCCATCTTCATTAGTATACTTGCTGCTATTATTAATAATTTGGGAAAGTATATAGTAAATCCATTTTCTATCACTTATTATGTTAAACTCTTCAACTTCTAATATTATTTCAATGTTTTTATTTATAAAAAACTCTGCATTTTCTTTTATTGCCTTTTTAATTTCATCTTTTACTGATACTTGCTCACTTTTTATATCTAAATTATAATTGTTTGCCCTTGTAACATATAGAACTTGATTTACACTAAACTCCATTTGTTTCATTTCAGAAATTATTTTTTGAGATTTCTCCTCTTCAAAATTTTCTAATAATAGATAAATAACAGCAATATTAATTTTAATATCATGAACCCATTTTGTAATATAATCTTCAAAATCATTTATATTGTTTTTTAAGCTTTCTTCCTTCTTTAAATGCTCCAGTTTTTGCTTTTCCAGCATATTTGAAAATACATTTAAATGAAAATCCTCTATTTTATTATCTAATTCATTGCTACATTTTAAAATATTACTGTATTTATTCTTTTCTTTTATGAAGCCATAGATAAAAGCTATAAATACTGTTAATAAAATAAGTATGTCCATATACATAATATCTTGGAAATTCTTATTTATAGTACTGCTACTATATAATATACAATTAATAATTATAAAAATTATTGAATTGCTTATTAACCATATTTTATTAATCTTAATATAATCCATTATCTTCATCGATACTTTTCTCTCCCTTTAAAAAAAGCCAACTATTTAGAATTTTTATCTAAACAATTGACCTAATATCATAATATTATATATCCAATGCCTTTTTGGGTTACTATTAAATCTTTTATTCCAAATTTCTCTAATCTATTTCTTAATCTATTAATATTAACAGTTAAAGTATTCTCATTAACATATATATCATCATCCCAAAGCTTTTTCATTAGCTTGCTTCTAGAAACCCCTTTCCCCTTATTTTCTATAAGAGTTTTTAAAAGCAGTATTTCATTTTTTGTAAGCTCTAAGGACTTTTCATTGTATAAAAGAGTTGCATTATCTAAATTTAATAATAAATCATCACATTTTAATACTTTTGTTTCTTCATTTTTATACTCATATGTCCTTCTTATAATAGCTTGTAATTTTGCAATTAACACCTCTGAGTTAAATGGTTTTTGTATGAAATCATCTCCACCATTATTGATTGCCATTACTATCTCCATATTGCTATCCCTTGAAGATACAAATATAATTGGCGTTTTAGATATTTGTCTTATCTTTTTACACCAATAAAATCCATCACAAACTGGGAGATTAATATCCATAAAAACAACGTCAGGTTTATATTTTAAAAAACACTCTATTATTTTTTCAAAGTCTCTACAGACATTCACTTCAAATTCCCATTTATTTAGAAGATTGCTTAACACTTCACACATGTTTTTATCATCTTCAATTATTAATAATTTATATGTATTATTCATTTTAAAACCCTAACCTATACTAATTTATTGATTTATGTATCTTGTTCTTTTCTCAATATATTGTTAATTATATCATTTTGGTGTACAAAACAAAAGATAGTTATATTGTAGTAGATGAATACAAAAATACCCTGAGATTACTATTTCAGGGTACTAAATCATGTATTTGGGCGCACACATATATGATAATTTTTCAACCAATAATAGATTTACACAAATTCTCTTTATGATGGTCTTGTATATAGTTAATCTTAATTAGTGGTGGTTCTCTTCAGCAGCTTCTGCATCTGCCTTAGTTCTATGAACTGTTCCATGTGGATGTTGAGGCGGTGCATAAATAGAATAAACCTTAAGTGGTCTATTTCCTGTATTAATAATATTATGCCATGTACCAGCAGGTATCATAATTGCAAAATCATCATAAACTTCTGCTTGAAAATTGGGCCTATCCTTATTGCTTCCCATTTTGACAAGTCCTTGACCTTCTTCAACGCGTATAAACTGATCAACATTCGGATGCATTTCTAATCCTATATCATCACCAACATTTATGCTCATCAAGGTAACTTGCAAATGCTTTCCTGTCCATAAAGCGGTTCGAAAAGTATCATTTCTCTTAGTAGCTTCATTGATGTTAACTACGAATGGTTGTGGGCCATAATCTTTTAACTCAATTGGCCTATTGCTATTTACTGATTGTGGAGAACCAAATCTTGAACCATACTCGAATTCATCAGTAAAAGGAATATACCTGTTGCTACACTGCATGGAAAAATCTGAATCATTATAACTTCCTGGTGTGTCAACGAAACAAGGACATGAATAAGTATCATAAGGACTATACATGTCATATGGGTTATACATTGGTATGTTATCACAATAAGGATATGCATACATCATATAAGTATTATACATATTATTCTCTCCTTTTATAATCTTATAAAATTATAATATGTTTTAAAATTTGGAAGTGTGCTTGCATTCATTATAGTTGAACTCCTATTTTCAACAATATACAATAGAAAAAACATAACTGCCCGTAAGCAACTATTTAAGCTACTCACAGGCAGTCGTGGATATATAAAACAATATTATTTTATATATTTCCATTCGCATATTATAGAAACCCTATTTTGTTCAAACTTTGAGGTTATGATTCCGTCCATCTTTTCCATTAAGCTTTTTGCAATAGAAAGGCCAAGTCCTGTTCCTTGTCCTTTTCTTACCTTATCTGCCATATAAAATCTATCAAACATATGTAATACATCTTTTTCATCAATGCTTGTACATATATTGGAGATTTTTAAAATAACTTTATCATTATATTCTTTTAAATTTATTTCAATGTCTTTTTCTGCATATTTTAATGTATTAGAAAGTAAATTATCTATTATTCTCTCTAAGCTATCCTTATCGCTCATTATAAAAATTGATTTATCCAAAATATTTATCTTTGGTTCAAGTCCTTTATTCTGAAATGCTTCATAAAATGATAAAATTTCATCACGTACTACATTAGTTAAATTTACTTTTCTCATATCTAATTCATAATCTTCATTTTCTATTGAAGCTAACTCAAAAAAATCATTTATTAGTACATTTAATTTATTAGTTTTATTTTTAAGTATATCCAGCGCTTCTTTTTTATCTATTTCATCATTTTGAAGTAACTTTAAATACCCTATTATTGAAGTTAACGGAGTTCTTAAATCATGAGACATATTAGCTATTCCTTGTTTTAATGTGTTTTCAAATATTATCTTTTCTTGTTCATTTCTTTTATAGAGTTCTAAGTACTCATTAACCTCACAGGCAAGTTCTTCTATATCTTTATCTGCTATTTCAGTATTAATCTTTTTATTTGTTTTTCTCTCTTTAAACTCTCTAATCTGATTAGTAATATCCCGTATTTGCCTTTTATATGAAAATAATTTAATACACATCACTACTGAAAATATAATTATAAAAATTATAAATAAAATAATAGCTAATAAATACATCTCAATTCTCCTAATTTATATAATAAATTTTTTATCTTAATTACTTAATATCTTCATGCTTTACATATAATAAACTTCCTCCCATTGTTATTATAAAGGTTATAATTGATGAAATTATTCCAATTATTATATGTGATTTTGGTGCAAATTTGACCATTGCTCTTTCACCAATAATAAAAGGACATACATATGTAATTATAGCTGAAATATGTGATGAATTAAGCTTTACTACTGAAAAAGTTAATGCTGAAAAAGATAAAATAAATAAAATCGGTGAAACAATTGTACACAAATTATTCTTTGTTATTATGGCAATCATGGCAACTATAGATATTGTTGCGACATTATACATTATTCCAATAATAATTACTCTAATTAAATATAGTATAGCGCTATAATTCAAAGCTTCACCAAATCCATAATTGATTGAAACATATGTAACTAAAATTGTTGTATAAATTAATTCTAGAAATAAAGAAGATGTTATAAATACTATTAACTTGCTTAATATAACTTTACTTCTCTTATATCCATAAATAAAACTTTTACTCATATTATTTTTTAAATCTTTAGCAATAAATTCTGCTGCAAATAATGCAAATATAAAACTTGTACCTGGGATCCATTCGAATGCATCTCTTATTGAATGCATTCCATTTGGAATTTCAGAACTTATTTTTATTAAACTTTTGGCATTTACATCAAAAGAATTGATTAAAAAAGATGAAGCTCCTAATGCTAAAAAGATCATTCCAATAAAATACTTACTTTTTCTTATTTTATAAAATTCTCCTCTAATTAAATTGCCCATTTATCTTCTCCTCCAAATAACATAATCAAATAAATTTTTATCTTTCTACTTAATATCTTCATGTTTTACATATAAAATACTTATCAGAATTGTTATTATAAAGGTTACAATTGATGAAATTATTGCAATTATGATAGCTGATTTTGGTGCAAATCTGATTGTTGCTGATTTACCTATAATAAAAGGATATATATATGTAATTATAGCTGGAATGCGTGATGAATTAAGCTCTACCATTGAAAAAGGTATTAAAAAAAATGGCAGTATAAATAAAATTGGTGAAATAATTGTACATAAACTATTCTTTGTTATTATAGCAATCATTGTAACTATAGATATTGTTGCAACACTATACATTATTCCAATACCAATCAGCCTAATTAAATATAATATAGCGTTATAATTTAAAGTTTCACAAAATCCATAATTAATTGAAGCATATATGCATATAATTGTTGTATATATTAATATTAAAAATAAAAGAGATATTATAAAGACTATCAATTTACTTAGTATAACTTTGCTTCTCTTATATCCATAGATGAAACTTTTGCTCATATTGTTTTTTAAATCTTTAGCAATAAATTCTCCGGCAAACAAAGAAAATATAAAATTTGAACCTACGATAGTTTCAAATGCATATTTTATTGAGTATATTCCATTTACAGTTTCAGAATGTGTTTTAACTAAGTCTTCTGCATCTGCATCGAAACAATTAATCAAATAAAGTCCAAATAATAATGTTAAAAGAATTATCCCAATAAAATACTTACTTTTTCTTAATTTATAAAATTCTCCTCTAATTAAATTACTCATTTTTTTCCCCTCCAACTAACTTAGTAAAATAATCTTCTAGGGATTCACCCATTTTCATTATTTCTTTAGCCCCTATATTATGTTTAGCCAGAGCCAGAGTAATTTTTTCTCCATCAAATTCGTCATATATTCTTATAATGTTATCTGGGAAAATTTCATAATCTTTTATTCCAAGTTCATTTTCTAGAATAATTGAAACATCTGAAGAATCACTTATTTTGAGATGAAGATACATTCTACATTTATTAGAAAGTTCACTTGCGGTTACCTCTTCAATTAATTTTCCATCATTTATAAAACCATATCTATTTGAAATTTGAGTAAGCTCGGATAATATATGACTTGATATTAAAATAGTAGTTCCTCTTTCTTTATTTAATTTAAGTAGGATTTCCCTTACTTCTTTTATTCCAATTGGATCTAATCCATTTATAGGTTCATCTAAAATTAAAAATTCTGGATCACTTAATAAAGCCATAGCAATTCCTAATCGCTGTTTCATTCCTAATGAGAAATTTTTAGTTTTCTTTTTTCCTACATTATTAAGTCCTACTAAATCTAAAACTTCATCAATACATTTAGTTCCTGGAATTCCTCTTTGAATTTTTATAAGTTCAAGATTTTCTTTTGCAGTCATATTTAGATACAACTCTGGCGATTCTATTAACGTACCAATTCTTCTTCTTTCTTTTATAACTTCCTTCTCTTCACTATGACCAAATAATTCAACTTGTCCTTCATTAGGTATAACAAGCCCTGTAAGTACTCTAATCATAGTTGTTTTACCAGCACCATTTTTTCCTACAAATCCATATATATCACCGTTTTTAACTTTAATTGATACGTTATCTAACACCCTTCGCTTTTTATATATTTTTGTGATGTTACTAGTTCTAATTGCATATTCATTCATTTCAGACTTTACCTCCTCTTATAAACCATGCTTTTATAATAAACAATATTTTATAAGAAAACTTTGCTAAAGCCTTTCAAAAGTATTAAATCTTTTAATAGGTATTTTTTATGCTAAATTTCAATTAACTATTTCCTTAATCTATACCCCATTGCCCAAACTGTTTCTATGTAATCTTCACCATTATTGTTAGCTCTAGATAGCTTATTTCTTAATCTACTTACATGTACATTTACAGTATTATCCTCACCTAAAAATTCTTCTCCCCATATACTTTCAAAAATATTAGCTTTACTATACACCTTATTAGGATTAGTTAATAATAACTCCAATACTGCAAATTCTCTTGCTGTTAATGTAACTACGACTTGTCCAACTTTCACTTCCTTACTTTCTGTATTTAAAGTAATCTCTTTATAACTCAAAATGTTACTTCTATTTTCCTCATCTGTAGAAAATTCTAAATATCTTCTCAAATTAGAATTAACTCTTGCAACCACTTCATCTGGATCAAAAGGCTTACAAATAAAATCATCGGCTCCCTTTTCTAATAATTCTAGCTTAGTCTTTTTAGATGTTTTTGCACTCACAATAATGATTGGAGCTTTTGTGATTTTTCTTATTTTTAATATGACTTCTTCTCCACTAAGACCTGGAATCATCAAATCTAGTAAAATCATATCCCACTTTTCATTTTCTACACACATTAAAGCTTCTGTCCCTGAAAAAGCCGCTCTAGATTTATACCCTTTATTTTCAAAAATGCTACAAAGTAATTTATTAATATCATTGTCATCTTCAACTACTAAAATCTCAGCTCTTTTATCCATAATTTCTCCCTTTCTAAATCTATATAAAGTTATTTTTTATTTTATAATTTCTATATGTATATTTTACCATAACTTATTTCTAGAAAACCTATCTAACTTGTTGCGTACTATTATAGTCTATGTAGCATACGAAGGGGGGCTCGTAGCAGCTTTAAACATCTTTGCAGAGGAAACCTTTTTTTGAAACTGCAAAAAAATATGCTTGAAACTGATTTAAAATTCACTTTCAAGCATACCTCTTATTTAATCATAAATTTATCCGTTGACTACCCGCTCTAATACTTCCATATTTTACAGATATATTTTTTAAATTATTACCTTTGTACCATCAAATTTTGTAAAGGAAAAACCATGAAATTCCTCGTTATAGGTATTTCTATAATCCTGAAGTAATCCTATTGCTACAGCTTCTCCGAGTTTCATACCTTCTAGACAGTCTGAACGCCAGTGAACACCTGCAAAATCTCGTCCAAGAGCAATATTGGCAGCAAGCTTATTTAATTCTCCCCCTACTTTTAGATCACCCTCAAGATATGGTTCTAACTTAAGCCCGTCGGCACTAGCTACTACTGGATTAGGAATAATATAATCCTCATTGAAAAACGCTTTTAGAATAGTTACCCCCGCTCCAATGTGAGTTGCATGACCAGCAGGATATGCCGGATGAGTTGGGCATCCTTCAGTGTAGGCCATAGGTAGAAGATAGGTTCCATATTTTTTGAATACTATCTCTAATACCTTTGAATCTAATAATTCTGGATTAATAGGGTGCTTTGCGTCGCCTGTCTTAAGATTTTGTACGCATCCCCCAAACTCTTCGGGCCTTAATCTTCGATGCACCAAAAACTTTTGGAACCAGGCTGCTTCAAGGGCCATCCTGGATACACGAGTCATAAAATCTAAAACGTGTGCCGTACCAAAGGTAGCAAATCCCTCCTGGGTTTTTGAAAATAAATAGGGATTACTCAAAGATAGAGCTTCCTGCCCAAATTCTAGTAATATCGAACAAGCCGTTAGTGCCGCCTGAATGCTATTGTCTTTATGGACATATTGGCCAAGGTCTCTACCATTACTAATATATCGAGGTACTGGGTCAAGTTTTAATATTGAAGATGGCGCCTGTCCATTCTGTATATTAAGCCATTCATTATATGAAGTCATATAATCGATTTTTTCTACAGGTACAATATATTTCTGTGTTATAGTTTTTGCCCCAAAGGGAATATCCTTTAGGAGGAACTGTGAAACATATGGTCCTTCCAAAGTGTCAGGTATATTACTACGGAAGAGTGTTTCTGTGGTGACTTTACATTTGCACTTAGGACCGTCAAAAACCGAAAACTTTGATAAATCTTCAGCTGCAGCCTTAGTTTCAGGGCTGGTATCATAATCTACAAAAGGGACATCACGAGTTAAAGCCATCCAATAGTCTTCAGCCATTTCACTTGCTTCTATGGCACTGGAAAAACTCGGAGCCGGTGCTATAGTAAGATGATGAGAATCAGGTCCCACCATCTCATAAGCATAGGCAGCCTGAGGGTCAACAAACTTTCTAGTTCCTCCTAGTGGTATTAATTCAAATTTTTCTGGATTTCCAGTTATTAATGTGCTTATCCAAATGTTATAGGCCTCTAAATTTACCTCTCCTAACAAATTATGAGGTAACGCCTTTGTATAATTT
Organism: Clostridium sp. CTA-1; assembly: GCF_054768215.1. Lineage (NCBI taxonomy): Bacteria > Bacillati > Bacillota > Clostridia > Eubacteriales > Clostridiaceae > Clostridium > Clostridium sp. CTA-1. The sequence continues at coordinate 47,254 of NZ_BAAAAP010000004.1, read as the reverse complement.
CCAATCTTATTTCCATATAAAATCTCATCGTCATTACATCTTTGACCCTCAAGAATCAAATTCTTCTGAAATAAAGCAGACTGAATTCGCTTTTCAAAAGCCTCAATGCGCCTCTGTTCAGGTGTCAAAGGCCCAATCTCGCACTGATCTATTATTGTATTATATTTAGGGCATACGGGCTTAGTAATACAAACTTTATCTTCGCCTTCATTCTTTTTTCTATTTTTATCTTGCTTTTCTTCCACCTTAATCACTCCTACTATTTAATTAGAACTTTATTATATTCAAATTTAAATATACTATCTAAATCAATTCTTCAGTGTATTATATGTACCGAGTGATTAAATTTCTATTCTTAATCTCAAATATTATATAATTTAATTACTATAGTTTTAATTAATACGTTACTAAAAAAAATCCACGACATTTCTGTCGTGGATTTTTTGGTAGAGGCGAAGCATGCTCTTAACCCCTATTATTGTAAACAAACATTTAATTGCTGTTCAATCAAAATATTTACAACCTCTCTCTACACTAAATATATTTAATACGTATTTCTATAGATTGGTGCTTAACATAATTTTTTATTTTTAAAATTCATATTTTAGTTGTTCAAGGACTTCAACAATTGAATTGTACTTTCCTGTTGCTTGAGAACTTGCGAAAATATTGCTTGGGCTACTTGCTGGAGAATGCTATATTTGGTATAATTCATCATTTCCTTTGCCATGTCCGCATCCCTAATTCTTGATTCTGCTTCTGTCAAATTAATTATTGTATTTTCTAAATAATTAATCCTATGCTCTAACACATTTGATGATGCTCCTAGACTTGACCTAAAAGATGAAGTTTTATTTATAGCATCATCAAAGACTTTTATAGCTGCTGACGCTTTTTCTGGAGTAGAAACATCCACCCCATAATTATCCTTATCCCCTTTTATACCTAAGGCTGCAGAATTCATGTTTCGAAATTTCACTCCAAAAGATTGACCTTCATTAGCACCAATTTGAAGCTTTACTTCTCCTTGATCTACTGCATTAGCATTTAAAACCTTGATGGTGTTAAATTCCGTACCCTTTGCAATATTATCAATTCCTTTTGTCAACTCGTTAATTTCATCTTGAATATTCTTTAAATCTTCCGGAGAATTTGTACCATTAGCCGCTTGTACTGCTAATTCTCTCATTCTTTGAAGCATAGATTGAATTTCACTAACTCCGCCTTCTGCAACTTGTATCATAGAAATACCATCTTGAGCATTCCTTGATGCCATTTCTAAACCTCTTATCTGTGCCCTCATCTTTTCTGATATTGCAAGTCCTGCTGGATCATCAGCTGCCCTATTGATCCTCATGCCCGAAGCAAGCCTTTCCATGGCTTTTCCAGCTAAAGAACCATTTATCATAATATTTCTATATGCAATCATAGCATTAACATTATGATTAATTATCATAACAATATCCCCTCTCATGATATTACACACTACATATTCACATATGGTAACTATTTTTATTATATCATAATGTTTACATTCATCCCATAATACACATAAAAATCTAAAAAAAGAATACTCTACAATCCTTATTAACTAAATTTAAAAATTACTGTATTTTCTCTAATTTAGCATTACCATAAAAAACATAACCACCTATAAGCAGCTACTTAATCCATTTACAGGCAGTCGTGGATATGTATGATGAAGATGATGCACAGCCTTTAAAATCCACTATTTATCCCCTATATACTTCTTATATAATATTTTAATTAATAAACTATATACCTAAATAAAATATAAATATAATCTAAGCTACTACTCTTAATTATCCAGACTATATTGTGCTCATTACCTACAATTTCACATTAGGGTTTAAATATTGCTTTCTTTTTCCCGTCACGCCTTTATAATCAATTGCTTTCTTTGGACAACTTTGAATACATGACGCACATAATTCACAATTATGATTCCAGTTTGGTTTACCATTAACCATTGTAATATTATTTACCGAACATCTTTCTGCACACAAACCACATCCAATACAATTGCTATCTGCTGTATAATATTGATCTGCTTCATGAAATTCATTGATATGTTTATAAAAGTAATTACACCACACACGGTCTATAATAGCATGACTTTTCTCAATTTTGCATTCTTTTTTTATTTTTACACAGTCAAAAATATGGATGATTTTCTTTGCTTCTTTTGCAAATAGCTTCTCCTGAACCTTTTTGCTCTTTGCGCCATAACCAAAAATATAGTTGCCAGGCATATTAATTAAGAACCCTGCTGACAATTTCAATCCATTCTCTTCTAAGATATATTCACACTGATCAAGTGCTTTACCTGGAAGCCCTCCATAATTTGCAATAGCATAGATATATGTATCATCTGAAACACATAGTTTTCGTAAAAAATCACAGATAATTAGTGGTAGTCCCCAATTATAAACAGGAAAAACAATTCCAAGTGTTCTTCCATCTATTTTTTCTCCCGAATATTCTGCGATCTTATGAATTGTACATTCATCCAATTTTGCACTTAAATCATTGGCAATCTGCAAACTGTTCCCAGTTCCCGTAAAATAATATATCTTATTCATGTTATACCTCCAAATAATTCTTTATTACTTTCTCACTAATCAGAATGAATCTAATTCCATCACTTACAACATCCATTTTAGTATCTTGAAAGTTCATTTACTTAAATTATTGTTCACTTTTATTCCTTAACTTCTATAGGTTTAATTCGGTTAATGATAGTATTATGACAAAGTTTTAAGTTTCCTAAATTACAATGTGCTTCAACATGGTCCTGTTCTGCAAAATAAAGCATAGAAAAATTTAATTTATAAAAACCAACCTGAAACTAAACCATATTAAAAGTACCTCCATTTCTTATATTTATTCTAAAAGAAATGGAGGTATAATTACTTTCAATTAGTTGCTATTCTTTTATTGTTTTATATACATCTCTTAAAGATATGCCAAACATTCGTTTACAAGTTGATGCACAATGGGATGAGCTATTAAACCCTGCTAACATGCATGCTTCAGTAATATTCCTACCTTCACAAAAGTATTTATGAGTCTTACGGAGCTTTTCAAATGCAAGATAACTGTGTAATGTTATACCTGTCTGTTCCCTAAATAAATGTGATAACCGGCTCTTAGATAAATATATCTGCTTGGTTAAATCGTCAACAATTGAATGTTCAATTGTCTTTAATCCACTAATGTAAGATAAAATTTTTTCTATTCTTTCTTCATATCTTTGATTATCTGAATTATTAACTCCACACTGCTGTAGTAATATTGCATCAAGTGTTTCCTTATCATTCCGATGATTTACATATTCCTTTATCATTCTATCAACAACATCATCATTTAAAACCCTATAAGGATTTTCATCAAGATATTTTTTCTTTATTGATGCAGTATATCTGCTTATTTCAGTGAATAAAAATACAATTGAACCTTCTTTAGCTATTGTTCCTGTATGTATTACATTTGAATCAATACAAATTCCACGACACTTTACATTTTTATTTTCAATCTGCCATTCCATTTCCCCACCTAAAGAAATAATGATGTGAGAAGCAAGATGTTTGTGCTTTTCTGGATTTTTATAATTAGCTAATATCATCATAGGATCACTAAATTTAAAAATCTCTGACATTTCCTTATCCCCCTGTTTGAAAAATATTGATGCGTTTATTGCGTAGCATTAGCAAGATATATATAAATATTTTGCCTCTCATTTTAAGACTTCGTACTTATAATTATATCAATTTTACTTCAAATTAAAATAACCCACGAAAATCCAAATCTTAGATCTTCGTGGGTTTCACTGGTGAAAGCCAGGTTTACCTTACCGCCATATCTTCATCCAACTTTAGTAAAAATTTTACTTACTTATGGTACGATTCACAATAAATAATTCTAAATTTTACTCTTAAAGTTCACACCTCTACCTCAGTTTTTCACTTATTATTTAACAATTTCTAGATATGGTTTATTAACATAAAGAATTCATAAATACACATCTATTTGCAAATACTAAAATAAAAATATTAAAGGTGATATCATGACTAATGAACAAAAAGCTTATATTGCTGGAATTATAGATGGTGAAGGCAGTATTATGCTTTTAAAATTCCATGGCAATCAGTTTCCTTCTCCATGTATAAGCATAAGTTCAACTACTATAGAATTATTGGAATGGATAAAATCTGTAACTAAAATTGGAACAATAAAAAGAAAGAAAAATTATAATCCTGAAAAACATACAGATTCTTTTACTTATACAATAAGATATAATGATGCCATAAATCTTTTAATTGAAATTGAGCCTTATTTAGTTATTAAAAATAAAAAAGTTAGAGCTAGATTAATAATTGAAAAATACAAATCTGTTACTCCTCAAAACGGAAAATATTCTAATGAAATGCTTAAGGCTAAAGAGGAATTTTATAAAGAATTTATAAACATAAAATAGGTAAAACCCACCACAAATCTGTGATGGGTTTCTTATTGGTGGAGGCGAGGGGACATGCTATTCCATTATCTCTAATGGCATTGACTATATCTCGAACTTAAATCTAATACGCTTTAAGTTCCTTGGCGTGTTATAGAAGCATATTATAGTTTGAAACTTCTATCCTAGTATTTCTTACTTAAGAAAATTTCATTTCTTAAGGTTAGAAACCTATGAGTCGATACACGGCTGTTGGGTTTCCCCACATACCACTCGGTATTGCCGACGTCTTTACGTTTCGGTTTCACCGATAAAGCCAAGTTTTCACTTATGAATCACTTCATAAGGCGACTCTTTTGAATCGAACCCCTGTCCGAAAGCAGCAACCCCTGAGCATCTCCGAGTGCAGTTTATCCTTTTACATTCCCTCCTCTAAGCGCCGATAAACAGGCTCTTAGATTTAGTAGCTTCATTAATTCCGTTCCTTACTCAAAGCTTTGTAAGGCTCGGTTCCCCACTGTCGACGCCAGACCCTAAGTCGTGGGACTCTTAGGCTGACGAGCTGCAACTATTAGGCAGCTAATGCAAAATTATCGTTTGCAATTATATTTAAGTTCCCAGTTTTTTAACGCAGGTACAGGATCCCTTCGACTCGCTTCCCAGGAGCAACTTGCCCCCGTCGAAACCATTGCGCCCCCATGTTATAAAATTTATATGGGTTTTTGCAACGATATTTAAATATTAAGTTTTTTAGTATCTATAGTTTACAATATGAAAATGTAATTGTCAAATACTCTTATCAGTAAAAATTGTAAATACTTTCAAAGTGAAATTATGGAATACTCCTTTTACATATTAGTGTAACTATTTTTTAATAATATTACTCTGTAAAAGATATTCACAAATCGCTTCCGTAAACATATGATATAGTAATATTCTTTAAATTTCAATATATATTTTTTAACACTTTTAATAAAAAATTCTGAGTTTTTTTATTAAATTTATATTGACATATAGCTTTGTATTATTTATAATCTATTTAAAAATATTATTCAAATAGGAATACTAAGTATTAAAAGCTATGAATAGAGAAAGTACGTTAATAGAAACTTTCAGAGAGAAGTCTCCCCTGGCTGAAAGAGACTTTAAGTGAAAATTATCAGAAGTGCCTCTAGGAGCTCTTTTTCGAATTAAGTAGATTTTAGCGTGGACGCCCGTTATAGCGTTAAGGTATGTTTGTACCTGATATTTTTGAGTTATATGCATGTTTTTTATTTGCATATAAACAGAGTGGAACCGCGGAATATAACTTCTGCCTCTGTATTAGAGGTAGGAGTTTTTTTATTTCTCAAAATTTAAATAATAAGCAAATTTATCATTAAAGCTAAGATTTAATATTTATTTAGAAATTAAAATATTTTTCCATTTAAAATATTACGACTATATTATACAAGGGGGATTATAAAATGAAAAAACTTTTTAATAATTTAATTTTTAAACTCATCTTAGGAGTTATTATAGGTATATTAATTGGATCCTATGCTTCTAAACCTACAATAGGTGTAGTAATTACCATAAAATATGTTTTAGGACAGATTATTTTCTTTGCTGTACCTTTAATAATATTAGGTTTTATAACACCATCTATAGCAAAATTAAAACAAAATGCTAGTAAATTTGTAGGTATAACAGTCCTTATAGCATACATTTCTTCTGTGGCAGCAGCATTTTTGTCTATGATGGCCGGTTATGTCTTGATCCCTAAGCTTTCCATAGCTTCTAATCCAGAAGGATTAAAAAAATTACCTGAGTTAGTGTTTAAATTAGATATACCGCCTATAATGAGCGTTATGAGTGCTTTAGCTTTGGCTTTATTACTAGGATTGGCTACTGGATGGACTAATTCTGATCTAATTGAAAAGATACTGGATCAATTCCAGAATATAATTCTAAGCATAGTAAATAAAGTTATTATTCCTATATTGCCATTTTTTATAGCAACAAATTTTGCTGCTTTAGCATATGAAGGTAGTCTAAGTACACAATTACCAATATTCTTAAAGGTTATAATTATAGTTTTAATAGGTCATTTTATTTGGCTTACTGTACTTTATTTAGTTGGAGGAGCTATTTCAAAGGAAAATCCATGGGAAGTATTAAAGCACTATGGACCTGCTTACCTTACAGCAGTTGGAACTATGTCTAGTGCAGCTACTTTACCTGTAGCTTTAAAATCTGCTAAAAAATCAAAGGTTCTTAGAGAAGATATCGTGGATTTTGCTATACCACTATGCTCTAACATCCACTTATGTGGTTCTGTTTTAACAGAAGTATTCTTTGTAATGACAGTTTCTCAAATTCTATATGGAAAATTACCTACTTTCTCAACTATGCTATTATTTATATTATTATTAGGTATATTCGCAATTGGAGCTCCTGGAGTTCCTGGAGGAACAGTAATGGCATCTCTAGGATTAATAATTAGTGTTTTAGCATTTAATGAAGCTGGAACCGCTTTAATTTTAACTATATTTGCCCTTCAAGATAGCTTTGGAACTGCATGTAATGTAACTGGAGACGGGGCCATAGCACTAATGCTTACAGGTATTGCTAAGAAAAAGAATTTATAAACTAAAATATATTTAATTTTAATACCGCTACGATAAAAAATACATTTCATAAACTGATTCATTTTGCTAAGAAGTTCTAAATATGGTTCCATTAAAAATTTTCTCCCGGTCAAGAAGCCTTCCTTGGCTTCACTCCCGACTCCTCACGTCCTGTGAGAAATTACAAAAATTTTTAATTTCACCATATTAAGAGCTACTAAAGCTTATTCATATGTTTATGAAATGTATTTTTTTATCTTCGCTATATTAAAATTAAATATATTTTAAGGATCCCTAATTTATTTCTAATATCTACTTCTTTCCTTAATTTGTCTGTCCATTTCTCTCTTTGCTGCCTTTTCTAGCATTGCATCTCTCTTATCGTAATTTTTCTTACCCTTAGCTACAGCTAAACTAATTTTTACTCTGCCATGTTTAAGATACAATGATAAAGGAATTAGGGTATACCCCTGTTGGGTTGTAAAGCCTACTAATTTATATATTTCACTCTTATGAAGTAACAATTTTCTATCTCTTAGTGGATCTTTATTATATATGTTCCCTTGTTCATAGGGACTTATATGCATGTTTCTAACAAAAACTTCTCCATTTCTAATCTCAGCATAACTATCTTTTAGGTTTGCTTTTCCTTGTCTTATAGATTTAACCTCTGTCCCTACTAATTCTATACCAGCTTCATAGGTTTCTTCTATAAAATAATCATGCCTTGCTTTTCTATTTTCTGCAAGAGTATTGCTTCCCTTCTTTTTACTCATGAAATCACCGCCTAACGGAATAACTTTTTTAGTTATAATAATACATAGTATATCATCTATGTATATTCATTTCAAACATAACTATTATAAATCATTTGAGTTTTTTATTTTAAATATATTTTATTTTGAAATAGAACATATTAATTCTATAAAAAATATCAATTGTGTTTTCATAGTTACTGATTTATAATTTATCCTAAGAATAACTCTTCTGTCTCTTCTAATATATTAAAGTTAGTTAAATCATAATGTAGAGGTGTTAAGGTTACATATTTATTTCTTATATAATATACATCTGTGCCCTCATAAATATCCTTATTTATATCCCCCTCTAATTTTAATACTTTATTACCCTCTTCATCTATTTCTTCTGAGAATCTAGTATTAAAAATTTTGTTACCTACTTTGCATACCTTTATACCTTTTATTTCCTCTTCACTGCAAAAAGGAATATTTAAATTTAATACTACATCATTTTTTAAGTCCTCTTTTTTAACTCTACTTAAAATTTCTAATGTGTATTTAGCAGCTATTTCATAATGTTCTTTTTTATTTTTTATAAATTCAGCAGATACAGCAATAGATGGTACCTTATACATGGATCCTTCTATAGCGGCAGAAACCGTTCCTGAGTATAATATATCATTACCTATATTAAGACCTTTATTGATTCCAGATATAACTATATCTATATTATCTGGGACTAATTTATCTAAAGCTACTTTTACACAATCTGCTGGAGTACCACTTATACTGTATGCCTCTATATTATAAGGCTTTTTCACCTGTTTTACTATTATGGGCTCATATATAGTTATAGAATGACTTGATGCACTTCTTTGATTTTCAGGTGCTACCATGGTAACATTATGATGTTTACTTAATAGCTTAGCTAATGTATTTATTCCTTCTGCATCTATTCCATCATCGTTAGTCAATAATATATTCATATTTTGCCTCCATTTTATAAATTTCTATTTTTATATTTGAAATTATCTACTTATAATATTAGTATATTTTTATTAATTTTACCATTGAACATGTTCTCTGTCTAATTTAATATGATATAATTTTTTAAATAATTTAGTAATAAATTTTTATTATAGAGTTGTCCATAAAATACAATTTTTTAAAGTTAAACTTAGTTTACATAGATTTTTACTGTATATAACCTTTAATCAACCAATTGGTCTTTTATACAATTATCTACCTTGAAATGAAATAATATAAGATAAAAATGTTATATTAGATTGTATGTATAAATATAATATATATTTTTTAAAACTTATAAAGAAACTCAGTATTAATTTTAAACTGAGTTTCTCTTAAATAATCTTTAACTTATATATTAGTATTATACTTTTCTGTTTCTTCTATAAATTCAGCCTCTTCTTTATCTTCTTCATCATCTTTTATAATATCAAAATATATTTCATGACTAAATAAATCTACTTTTGAAACTTTAATTTTTACTGTATCTCCTAATCTATATATATTTTTGCTAGCTTCTCCAATTAAACTTAATCTTCTTTCATCATATATATAGTAATCATCAGATAATGTACTTATATGAACTAATCCTTCTATTGTATTTGGTAGTTCTACAAACATTCCAAAGTTGGTTACTGAGGATATTATTCCTTCGTATTCTTCTCCTATTCTTTCACTCATATATTCTGCTTTCTTTAGATCATCTACTTCTCTTTCAGCTTCTTGAGCTACTCTTTCCATTTCTGAAGATTGTTTAGAAGCATATTCTACTTCTGTTGTAAGCCTTGTAGCTCTTTTATCATCAATCTGCCCATTTATATATTCTTTTATTATTCTGTGTATGATAAGATCTGGATATCTTCTTATTGGGGAAGTAAAATGACAGTAATATCTTGCAGCTAGCCCAAAGTGCCCTATACATTCTGGGGAGTATCTTGCTTGTTTTAAGGATCGTAAAAGCAATGTGCTAACTACAGTTTCTTCTTTTTCTCCTTTTACTTTTTCTATAATACTTTGCAATGATTTTGGATGAATATCGTTGTTCCATCTTATAACATATCCTAGATTATGAACAAACTCGTTAAAATGCATTAATTTTTCTTCATCTGGATCTTCGTGTATTCTATATACAAAAGGTAAATTAGACCAGAACATATGCTCTGCTATAGTTTCATTACAAACAAGCATAAATTCCTCTATTATTCTATTTGCTATAGCTCTTTCATAAGGTTTTATATCTATTGGTTTACCCTTTTCATCTAATATTATTTTACATTCCTCAAAATCAAAATCTATAGCTCCTCTTTTTAATCTTCTCTTGTAAAGTATTTTGCAAAGTTCCTCCATAAGTTTGAAATAATCTACTAAATTACTATATTTATTTATAGTTTCCTCATCTTCATCTCTTAGTATTTTAGTTACATCTGTATAAGTCATTCTTTCAGTGCTTTTTATTATACTTTCTACCACTTTATGATCTACTACCTTACCGTTTTTATCTATTTCCATAAAACAGCTTAAGGTTAATCTATCAATTTTAGGGTTCAAACTACATATTCCATTAGAAAGTTTTTTAGGCAGCATTGGTATTACTCTATCTATAAGATATACTGAAGTTGCTCTTTTTAAAGCTTCTTTGTCTAGTGGATTTTTCTCTTTTACATAGTGAGATACATCTGCTATATGTACTCCTAAATAATAGTTTCCATTTGGTAGTTTTTCTAAAGATATAGCATCATCTAAATCCTTAGCATCCTCTCCATCTATAGTAACAATAGTTAAATCTCTTAAGTCTTTCCTTCTTTTATACTCTTCTTCTGGAATTGCTTCTGATATATTGTCTGCATAACTTTGTACCTTTGGTGGGAACTCCTCTGGTAATTTATTTTTCTTTATTATGGTTAATATATCTATACCCTTATCTTCTTTATTACCTAATATTTCTATAACTCTTCCTTCAGGATTTCTTCTCTTTTCTGGATAGGTTACAATTTCTGCTATAACTACTTGACCTGTTTTTGCTCCATTTTTATCTCCCTTTGGTATAAATATGTCTTGGTATATCTTTTTATCATCGGAAACCACAAAACCAAAGTTTTTACTATCTTCGTATATGCCTATGACTGTTTTATTGCCTCTTTCTAATATTCTTATTATTTCACCTTCGCATCTTTTTCCATTAGCTGATTCTTTAGTAATTTTAGCTAATACTCTATCAGTATGCATAGCTCCATTCATACTAGATGCTGGTATAAAAATATCTTCTCTTTCTTCTTCTGGTATAACAAATCCATAGCCTTTTTGATGTCCTTGAAGTTTTCCTACAACTAATCCCATTCTGGCTGGTATACCATAGTGTTCCGTTCTTGTTTTAACTATTTGTCCGTCCTTTTCCATATCCTTTAACATTTTCTCAAAATCTTTGTATTCATGTTTAGTTACTCCAAACACCTGCTTTAATTCTTTTATATTCATAGGTTTATATGCCTGTTCTTCCATAAAAGCTAATATTGTTTCTCTTATCTTCATAAAATCCCTCCTACTAATTAAAGGCTTATAACATATATTCTAAGCATTAATCTATTTTTTATAATACAATTAATGATTTTTATATGTTATTTATATCATAGCAAATTTATCCACTAATTGATTAACATTTTTTAAAATTTTTTATAAAAAAATAGCTGTTAATTATTCACATTAAACAGCTAATTAAATCATACTCTTTTAATTTTTATTATTTAGCTAATAAATTTTGTGCTAATACTATGATAGCAAATAATATAGAACATACTACAGTAATCCTTGATAATACTGATTCAGAAGTTCTAGTTCTATTTTTTGAATAAAAAGTTTCTGAACCTCCACCCATAAAACCACTTAATCCATTAGTTTTACTAGGTTGCATTAGGACTACTACTATTAATGTTATTGAAACTATAGTTAATAATATTATTGAAAATGTATGCATTTTATATCCTCCTAATATGTAAAAGATTATATATCTTTACTGTTATAATTTTCCCATTTAATACACAATATACAAAACTATTTTATCACATAATTTACACTAACACAACGACTTAACTTTAAGGAATTCGTTTATATTTTAATTACATATATATTTTTATAGATTAAAGGACTACCCATACTATGAGCAGTCCCTTGTTTTAAAAATTATTATTTATTGATATTGTAGAATGCTTTTAATCCTCTGTATTCTCCCATATCATTAAGTTCTTCTTCTATTCTTAATAATTGATTGTATTTAGCAACTCTTTCTGATCTTGCTGGAGCACCTGTTTTTATTTGTCCTGCATTTACTGCAACAACTAAGTCAGCTATTGTTGTATCTTCAGTTTCTCCTGATCTATGAGATACTACTGCTGTATATCCAGCTCTTTCTGCCATTTCTATAGCATTTAATGTTTCTGTTAATGTTCCTATTTGGTTAAGTTTTATAAGAATTGAGTTTGCAACTCCTAATTTTATTCCTTTTGATAATCTTTCAGTATTTGTAACGAATAAATCGTCTCCTACTAATTGAACTTTGTTTCCTATTTTTTCAGTAAGGATTTTCCAACCATCCCAATCTTCTTCTGCCATACCGTCTTCTATGGAGATTATTGGGTATTTTTCTGCTAATTCTACATAGTAGTTTGCCATTTCTTCTGGAGTTAATACTCTTCCCTCTCCTGCTAGGTTGTATTTTCCATCTTCAAATATTTCTGATGAAGCTGGATCTAAAGCTATGAATATATCTTCTCCTGGAGTATATCCAGCTTTCTTTATAGCTTCTATTATAACTACTATAGCTTCTTCATTTGATTTTAAGTTTGGAGCAAATCCACCTTCGTCGCCTACTCCTGTATCATATCCTTGTGCTTTTAATGTTGATTTTAATGCATGATATACTTCTGAACACATTCTTAAAGCTTCGCTGAAAGAAGGAGCTCCTGCTGGCATTATCATGAATTCTTGAAGGTCAACATTGTTGTCCGCATGTTTTCCACCATTTATTATGTTCATCATAGGTACTGGTAAAACTTTTCCGTTTACTCCTCCTATGTATTGGTATAAACTCATTCCTAAAGAGTTAGCTGCAGCTTTTGCACAAGCTAAAGATACTCCTAACATTGCATTTGCACCTAATTTTGCTTTATTGTCTGTTCCATCTAATTCTATCATAGTTTTATCAATAGCTACTTGATCTAAAACATTCATTCCAACAAGTTCATCTGCTATTGTAGTGTTTACATTATCTACAGCTTTTAAAACACCTTTACCTAAGTATTGAGATTTATCTCCATCTCTTAATTCAACTGCTTCAAAAGCTCCTGTAGAAGCTCCTGATGGAACTGCTGCTACTCCTACTGTTCCGTCTTCTAATTCTACTTCTACTTCTACTGTAGGATTGCATCTTGAATCTAAGATTTGTCTTGCATATACATCTACTATTTCAATATAATTTTTCATGTTAGGTCCTCCTTATTTTTAAAAAAATTATTTTATCTTAAATATAGTTTCTCTATTATTTAATAAGACTATTCCCTGTCATTTCAATAGGTTTAGGAAGGTTCATAACTTGTAGCATTGTTGGTGCTATATCTGCTAATTTTCCGCCTTCTCTTAGTTCTTTACTATTATTAGATACATACATAAATGGTACTGGATTTGTTGTGTGAGCGGTCATAGGCTTTCCTGTAGAATAGTCTATCATTTCTTCTGAATTTCCATGGTCAGCTGTAATAAATGCAGTCCCATCTTTCTCCAAAATTTTATTAACTATTTTACCTACACACTCATCCACAGTTTCTATAGCTTTCTTTGCTGCTTCAAATACTCCTGTATGACCTACCATATCTGGATTTGCAAAGTTTAATATTACCATATCGTATTTATCTTCATCTAATTTTTCCAAAAGTTTATCTGTAACTTCATATGCATTCATTTCTGGTTGCATATCATAAGTTGCTACCTTTGGTGATGGAACTAAAACTCTATCTTCTCCTTCGTTAGGCTCTTCTACTCCACCATTAAAGAAGAAAGTAACATGAGCATATTTTTCTGTTTCAGCTATTCTTAATTGCTTTTTACCATTTTTACTTACATATTCCCCTAAAGTATTGTTTAAATGTTCTGGAGGGAAAGCTACCTCTACATTTTCTAAAGTACTATCATATTCTGTCATAGTAACATAAGTTAAATCTAAAGTTTCTCTTTCAAAACCATCAAATACTTTATCATTTATAGCTCTTGTAAGCTCTCTAGCTCTATCTGGTCTAAAATTAAAAAATACCACTGAATCTTTATTTTCTATTTTTGCTTTAGGTTTTCCTTCTTTTAATACTACTGCTGGTAAAACAAATTCATCAGTTTTATTGTCTCTATAAGATTTTTCTAACCCTTCTACTGCTGAGTTAACTTCTTCACCTTTTCCTAATACAATAGCATTATAACAAAGTTGTACCCTTTCCCATCTTTTATCTCTATCCATTGCATAATATCTTCCTGATATTGTAGCTATTTCCCCTACACCAATCTCTTTCATATAATTTTCTATGTCTTCTATATATTCTTTAGCTGATGATGGTGCTACATCTCTTCCATCTAAGAATGCATGAATATAAACTTTTTTAATATCTTTTTCTTTTGCTAATTTTATTAATCCTTTTAAATGGTCTATATGAGAATGTACTCCACCTGGTGATAAAAGCCCTAAAAGATGTAGCGTAGAATTATTTTTTCTTGCATTTTCTATAGCTTTATTTAAAGCTGCATTTTCAAAAAAATCTCCATCAGAAATAGATTTTGTTATTTTTGTAAGAGCTTGATATACTATTCTTCCTGCACCTATATTTAAATGTCCTACTTCTGAATTACCCATTTGACCTTCTGGAAGACCTACTTCCATCCCACTGGCACCTAATTGAGTATATGGATATTTTTTTAATATATTATCTAAATTAGGTTTGTTGGCTGCTGATACTGCATTACCATCCACCTTATTTGTTAATCCAAATCCATCTAGTATCATTAAAACTACTGGCTTTTTACTCATTTCTACCTCCAAATCTCATTAAATAAAAATATACAAATGAGAAGTACTAATCTAAAAGAACTCGTAACTTATAGCTTATCACTTTTAATAATTTACTATAGCTGCAAAATCTTCTGCTTTTAAGCTTGCGCCCCCTACTAATGCACCGTCAATCTCTTCTTTATTCATTTGAGCTTTAATAGTGCCAGGTTTAACAGATCCACCGTATTGTATTCTTACTTTATCTGCAACGCTCTCACCATACATAGCTTTTACTACAGTTCTTATATATCCTATAGTTTCATTTGCTTGTTCATCTGTAGCAGTTTTTCCTGTTCCTATAGCCCAAATTGGTTCATATGCTATAACTAGTTTTTCTACTTGTTCTTTATTTAATTCCTTTAATCCAACTTTTATTTGTTCTTCTAAAACTTTTTCTGTTATGTTTCCTTCTCTTTGATCTAAGCTTTCTCCACAACAAACTATTGGAATTAAATTATGTTCAAAGGCTTTTTTTACTTTTTTATTTACAGTTTCATCTGTTTCATTAAAGTATTGTCTTCTTTCACTATGTCCTATAATTACATAATGAACTCCTAGTTCTTCTAACATTTTAGGTGCTATTTCACCTGTATAAGCTCCATTTTCTTCAAAGTGCATGTTTTGAGCACCTACTTTTATATTGCTTCCTTTAACTTCTTCTAATACAGCTGGAAGACATACATAAGTAGGGCATACAACTACATCACATTTTGCATCTTTAACAAGAGGTTTTAATTCTTTAACTAATTCTACTGCTTCTTTTACAGTTTTGTTCATTTTCCAGTTTCCCGCTATTATAGCTGTTCTCATTTTAAATCACGCTCCAATATATTTTATAAATACTACTGTATAACTATTTATTTTCTACTTTTTATTTATCGTTAAGAGCCGCTATTCCTGGTAGTTCTTTTCCTTCTAAGAATTCTAGAGAAGCTCCGCCACCTGTAGAAATATGAGTCATCTTATCTCCAAATCCAAGAATATTTACTGCAGCTGCACTATCTCCTCCGCCTATTATTGTTACAGCATCAGAATCTGCCATGGCCTTAGCCACTTCTATAGTTCCATTTGCAAAATTTTTAAATTCAAAAACTCCCATAGGTCCGTTCCATATTACTGTTTTTGCTGATTTTATAGCATCTGAGTACATTTTTGCTGTTTTAGGTCCTATGTCTAATCCCATATATCCCTCGCCAACATTTTGGTCTTCAGTTATAATAGGTTTTGCATCTTTATCAAATCTATCAGCTATTGTAATATCTACTGGTAGTAATAAATTTACACCTTTTTCTTTTGCTTTATTTATCATTTCTTTTGCATATTCTACTTTATCTTCTTCTAATAGAGAATCTCCTACAGTGTATCCTTGAGATTTTAAGAATGTATATCCCATTCCTCCGCCTATTATTAAAATATCTACTTTATCTAATAGATTATTTATAACATTTATTTTATCTGAAACCTTAGCTCCACCTAATATTGCTACAAATGGTCTTTCTGGTTTTTCCACTGCATTTCCTAAGAATTTTAATTCTTTTTGTATTAAATATCCACAAGCAGCTTCTTCTAGATAATTTGTAACCCCTACTGTTGAACAATGAGCTCTATGAGCTGTTCCGAAGGCATCATTTACAAATAAGTCTGCAAGAGAGGCCAATTCCTTTGAAAAAACTTCTTCATTTTTAGTTTCTTCTTTTCTATATCTAGTATTTTGTAGTAATACTATATCTCCATCTTTCATATCTTTTACTGATTTTTTAGCATTTTCACCAACTACATTATCATCATCTGCAAATATTACTTCTTTATTTAACATTTCTGATAATCTTTTAGCTACTGGTAATAATGAAAGTTCCTTTTTAGGTTCTCCCTTTGGTTTTCCCATATGGGAACAAAGTATAATTTTAGCACCCTTTTCCATTAAATACTTAATTGTTGGAAGTGCTCCTACTAATCTATTTTCATCTGTTATTTTGCCTTCGCTTAGTGGTACATTAAAGTCGCATCTTACTAATACTTTTTTGCCTTTTACATCTATATCTTCTATACTTTTTTTGTTATAATTCATTGACATTCACCTCTTATATAATATTATGGGGTTATTAGTATATACAATTAATTTATTTATGCTATACTATCTTATTCTATTTTAGCTTTATTGCTATAACAATGTCAATATTTACTATATATTTACAAGAAATTTATTCCTTATAATACTATATTAAATCAATATATTTAACTTAATATTAATAATGTGTAAAAAAGGTTTGGAATTATAGAGAAACCAAACCTTTTTTTATAAAAGGAGAACTTTTAATTATTAAATTATATTCAAACTAAAAGTATCCTCTATACTTTTTTATATTAAAGTCTATCAGCTACAAATTTAGTTAAATCTGCTAATCTGTGAGAATAACCATATTCATTGTCATACCATGAAACAACTTTAACTAATCTGTTATCTATTACACTAGTTGATAATGCGTCAACTATTGAAGATCTTTCGTCTCCTCTGTAGTCGATTGATACTAGTGGTTCTTCGCTGTATCCTAATATTCCTTTTAATTCACCTTCAGCTGCTTTTTTAAGTGCTGCATTAATTTCTTCTACAGTTACATCTTTTTTAACTGTGAAAACTAAGTCTGTTAATGAAACTGTTGGAGTTGGTACTCTTACAGCCATTCCATTTAATTTTCCTTTTAATTGTGGTAATACTAATGCAACCGCTTTAGCTGCTCCTGTAGTTGTTGGTATCATTGATTCTGCCGCTGCTCTTGCTCTTCTTAAATCTTTGTGTGGAGCATCTAATACTCTTTGGTCTCCTGTATATGCATGAATAGTTGTCATTAATCCTGATTCTATTCCAAAATTTTCGTCAAGAACTTTAGCAAATGGTGCTAAACAGTTTGTTGTGCAAGATGCATTTGATATTATATTATGGTTTGCTGGGTCATATTCTTCATGGTTAACACCCATAACTATTGTTTTATCTTCATTTTTAGCTGGTGCTGAAATTAAAACTTTTTTAACTGTTCCACCTAAATGAGCATTTGCTTTTTCTCCATCTGTAAATAAACCTGTTGATTCTATTACTATTTCTGCTCCTGTTGAATTCCAGTCTATATTTTTTGGATCTCTTTCTGCAAATATTTTTATTTCATTTCCGTTAACTACTATTGAAGTTTCTTTAGCTTCTACAGTTCCATCGAATTTTCCATATAAACTGTCATATTTTAATAAATGAGCTAGTGTAGCTGGGCTTGTTAAATCATTTATAGCCACCACTTGTAATTCATCTTTATAGTTCTTAACCAAAGCCTTGAACACATTTCTTCCTATTCTTCCAAATCCATTAATAGCAACTTTAACCATTATAAGTACCTCCTAAAATTATAAACATTTTTCTTTTTATATATATTTTTATCTTTTATAAATTAAATTATTTAGTATTATTCATTTTCTAAAATATTAATAATTTCTCTAGCAGCTCCCTCATCTGTTATTAATACACTATTTGTATTTCTAAGTTCTGCTGCCAGTATTGCTTTAGCCTTTTTTTTGCCCCCTGATACTGCTATAAGTTTGTTTGCATTTTTTATGCTTTCTCTTTTTATTCCTATAGTTGGGCTTGAATGTACTACATTACCTTTCATATCAAAGTAATATCCAAAAGCTTCTGCTACAGCTTTTTTTTCTTCTATATATGCTATCTCTTCTGATGCAATTCCTCTTCTAGTAGCCATTACTTCAGCTATTCCTATGCCATGTATTAGTATATTAACTTTGTGTATCATATCTAATACTTCTTTTATTGATTTTTCTTCCATAACAGCTTTTAATGCTGCCTCGCTAAGGTTATCCTGTACATGCATCAATTTATAATTAGCATTAATTTTAGAAGCTAAATTTGCAACTAAAGTATTAGCCTGTAATTCTACATCTCTTCCTATGCCACCTCTTGCTGGAACTACAACTGCATCCTTTAAGGTATTTATTTTTGGCATATTATCTACAACTTCTTTTACAGTACTGCCACCAGTTAATGCTATTATATCTTTATCTTGTACTATATTTTTCAAATAATTAGCTGCAGCTTTTCCTAATTCATTTTTAACTGTTATATCCTCATCTAAATTTCCTGGAACAATTATAACTTGAAATATTTCTAATTTATTTTTAATTGTATTTTCTATTTCTTTTAATCCCTTTACTTCATGTATAAAGGATTTTAACTTATCTATTATTTCTTCCCCTTCTTTTGTTACAGTCATACCTGAAGAATTAATATCTATTAAGCTTTGACTTTTTAGAAAATTAATTTCTGTCCTTACTATTCTTTCACCTATTTCTAAATCATTTGCTAAAACTCTTCTTCCTATAGGCTGTTTATAGTAAATAGTCCTTAATATGTTATATCTTTTTTCTAATAACTTTAACATTTCCGGAACTATCTTTTGCTGCAACTTTAGAATACCTTCCATTGTGAACACTCCTCAGCTTCTATTAAACCCTTGGACTTTTTAAGTCCCTTGTATCTTTTTTATGTCCCACTTATATTATAAGATAATCTTTCCTACTTTTAAAGGGTTTTTTTAAAATTTTTCAAAATTTTTTTTTAATTTCAATATTATTTCTAAAAATTCAAATTTATTTTTCCCCCGAACAGTATTTTTAATTCTATATCTTTAATTTTACATCTTTACATAATTCACCAAATTTAATTTATTCCATTGATAGTATTTATACTATCCTATCTTCTAGCAAAATAATATAGAATTGTAAAGCTTCGATTATTCAAAATCTTTATACTATCAATGACAATCACTAGATAAGCTATTCTAAGCAAACTCCGCCTAAAAATCTAAGAATCACTTAATATTTAAATAAAAAAAGCATGATAATCTATAACTCATGCTTTTAAAAACGCTTTCTACATTTTGAAGATTGTATACCTAGCTCTTCTCTGTATTTAGCCACAGTTCTTCTGGATATTTGTATACCCTTATTATTTAATATATTACATATTATTTGATCAGATATAGGCTTTTTCTTATCTTCTTTATCTATTAATTCTTTTATTTCTTTTTTTATAAATTCTACAGAAATATCTTCTCCTGTACTATTATTAGCAGTAATTCCTGTGGTAAATAAATCTTTTATAAGTATGGTGCCTCTATTAGTATTTATATATTTATCTCTTATAGCTCTACTTATAGTAGACTCATGCATACCTAAACTATCAGCTATCTCCCTTAAAGTCATTGGTTTTAAAAACTCAATTCCAAAATCAAAATAATCCCTTTGTATTTCTAAAATTTTTTCTAATACTCTATAAATTGTAGATTTTCTATTTTCTATACTTTTAATTAAAAAAATAGCACTATTTAATTTTTCTTTTACAAATTCTACTGCATTTTCATCCGTATCATTTAAAACTATCTCTTTATATAAATTATTTACTGTTAACTTAGGTAATAGTTCCTCATTCATAATTATATAGTATTCGTTATCTATTTTTTTTATATATGCATCTGGAACTATGTATTTTACTTCATCACCAGTATAAAATCCTCTTGAGGGCTTAGGCTGAAGAGTTTTTATAACATCTCCATATTCCTGAGCCTTTTTTATTGATATACCAAGTTTTTTAGATATAACGTTATATCTATTCTCTGCTACTAAAGGAAGATAATTGTCTATAATTTCACATATCTTGCTATTATTTATGGATTTCTTTTTTAATTGTATCTTTAAACATTCTTTTAAATTCCTAGCACCTATACCATCTGGTTCTAATGACTGTACTATATCTATGGCTTCTTTTATTGAATCTAATGGTACTTTTAATTCCTCAGATATTTCCTCATCGTTTACAGATAAATACCCTTTATCGTCTATGTTTTCTATTATGTATATGCATATGGACTTTATGTATTTGTTTTCATTTAATTCTATAATTTGCTCTTGTAAGTATTCTTTTAATGATTTTTCATTAGATATAAAATTAAAAGGTGAGGTTTCTTCTTCTTTATTGTAGTTACTATAACTACCATATTCATTTCCATTATCCTCTAAATGTTTGATTAATTTTTTATAATTTATATCCTCTATACCCTTATCTTCTTTATGAATATTCTGAGAATCTAAAACAGGATTTTCTTGAACTTCCTTTTCAACATATTGTTGTAACTCATAGGTAGACATCTGAAGAAGCTTAATAGACAGCTGCATTTGTTGTGTCATTATTAACTTTTGTTCCTGTGTTAAGGATAAGCCAAAATTCATATTCATAAATTCCTACACCCCCCTTTCATTTTAATTATATCATAAAAAAAATTTTACTACATCAGACTTAAGAATTAAAAATACTTATAGCTCTAATATTAATTAATTTAGCTTTTATATTAGTATATAAAAGCCAATATAAAAAGAGCCCATTATTAAATATAAAATGGTCTCTCTTTTACTTATAATTATTTATTTTCTTAATGGGAAATAGCATTCTGGTGTTTCATTATTAATGGTCTTAAATTCATAACCTTTATTTTTATAGAATTTTATTATACCTGGCAAAGCCTTACAAGTATTGTTTTGCATATAATCACAATGCATAAGTAATATTATAGGTTCATTTTTAACATTACTTTTAGTAGCTTTTTTAAATATATTATTAGGTGACATCTTTGGTTTTATGCCATCTTGAGAATCTACATTCCAATCATATACTTTAAAATCTTTTTCCTCTAATTCCTTTTTAAATCCTTTATTTAATCTTTTTACGCTACCACCTGGAAATCTAATTATATTAGGCTTAGTACCAGTTACTTTATAGATTTCTTCCTGACATTTTAACATTTCATCTATAAAAGCCTGATTATTAGAATATATTTTTTTAAAATCATGAGTATACGTATGTAATCCTATACTATGACCTTCATCTTGTGTTCTTTTTACAACATTTTCCTCACCTTTAATTTGATTTCCTATAAGAAAAAATGTTGCTTTAACATTGTATTCATTTAATACATCTAATACTTTGTTAGTGTTTATACTAGGTCCATCATCAAAAGTTAAATATATTATCTTATTTTCTTCTGAATTATTATCTACTTTTGATTCTTCATTAAAAGCATATACATAACTACTTGATACACACAATAATAAAATCAAACTTATACTAACCTTAATCCCAAAATTTTTCATTGTATCCTCCTTTTTATTAACATAATATCTAACACTATATTGTTTCAAAAATATTTATTTTTATTCAAAAAATAAAAACAGAGTTAGAAGCTTACTTCTAACTCCATTAAATTATCTACTATTTTTCTCATATGGCTGTCCGTCTGCAGCTGGTGCTGTAGTTTTACCTACAAATCCTGCTAATGCTAACATTGTTAATATATATGGTATGCTTGAATAAAATTCAGATGGCAAATTCCAACTAAAACCTTGAGCAAATATTTCGAAAGAACCTCCAAAAGCAAATAATAAACAAGCAAACATAGTTCCAAAAGGTTTCCAATTACCAAATATCATAGCTGCTAAGGCAATAAATCCACGACCTGCAACCATTCCTTCTCTATAAACAGGGGTTATACCTATTAATGCTGCTCCTCCAAGCCCTGCTAAAGCCCCTGATAACATAACACATAGATATCTAACTTTATAAACATTTATTCCTAAAGTATCTGCTGCTTTAGGATGTTCACCTACTGCTCTGATTCTTAATCCAACTGGAGTTTTAAATAAAACATAATGAGATATAACAACAAGTATTAAAGCAATGATCACAAACCAATTTATTCCTGATAATATAGGTCCTATTATAGGTATTGATTTTGCTGAGGCCGGTACATTGTAAGCTAATGCTTTAACTATATCTGTTTGCCCACCCTTTTTAAAAATTTTAAAAATTAAGAAGCTAGCTAATGCAGATGAAAATAAATTTATTGCTGTACCTGATATAACCTGATCTGCTTTTAAGGATATACTTAAAAATGCATGTAACAATGCAATCAAAGCTCCTGCTACTATTGCAAATAATATACCAATTAAAGGGCTTCCTGTTAAATATGTACCATATACTGAAAAGAAAGCGCCCATGACCATCATTCCTTCTAGTCCTATATTAACTACACCAGCTCTTTCTGAGAATACTCCTCCGAGTCCTGCGAAAACTAAAGGTGTGGCTGTCCTTAATGTGGCTGTTACTAATCCTATTATGATTAAGCTATCCATTGATTAACACCTTCCTATTCTTTTTCTCTGAGAAATATTTTACTATATAATCAGTTGCTACAAATATTATTATTATTGATTGAACAAGATAAACTATTTGTTTTGGTATGCCATTAAGTTGAAGCATCTTAGAACTACTGTTTAATGCTCCAAATAATATAGCAGAAGCTATACACCCTATAGGGTTATTTTTGGCAAGTAGTGCAACGGCTATACCATCGAATCCGAACCCAGGTAATACCATCATATCTTGTGCTTGATGCATAACACCTGCTACATGGGTAGCTCCACCTATACCCGCAATAGCTCCTGATAAAACCATAGCTAAAATTGTATTTTTAGCTATATTAATCCCGCCATACTCAGCTCCAGATGGATTAAATCCAACTGCTCTTATTTCATATCCTATGGTAGTTTTCCATAAAAGCCAATATATAAATATAGCAAACACTATTCCTATTATTAAACTTATACTAGCTCTACTCATATTACTAAACCTTAATAATTGAGCACTTTTTTGAATTATAGGCGTACTAGCTGAACTTTTAACCGCAAATCTAGATCTTAATATTATATAATTTCCCAAATATAATCCTAGATAATTCATCATTATTGTGTTTATAACTTCATTTGTTCCTATCTTAGCTTTTAAATATCCTGGTATTCCTGCCCAAATAGAACCAGCTACTATTCCACCTAATATTATTAATATCCCATGTACAACTGGATTCAATCCTGGAATAAGTCCTAGTATTGCTGCAGATATCATTCCTACTATAAACTGTCCTTCAACCCCTATATTAAATAATCCACATCTAAAGGCTATAGCATTAGCTACTCCTGTAAATATTAAAGGGGTGACATATATCATTGTTTCAAGAGTTTTTCTTTTATCTCCAAAGCTTCCTTGCCATATAGTAGTGAAAAGATCACTAAAAGCTGAAAAATATTGAGTTATTGAATATCCCTTTGCCCACATAACAAAGAATACGGATACAAGTATAGAAATTACAATTGCACCAAGTGGAAATGCTAAAGACTTTAGAACGTTTATGAGACCATTACTTATTGTTCTTTTCTTGTTATTGTCACTCACCTTATTTCACCTCTTTCTTATTATCTTCTAATTTTCCCCCAGCCATTAATACACCTAGTTTTTGTTCTGTGGCATCTTTTCTATCTAATATTTCTATTATTTTACCATCGTACATAACAGCAATTCTATCAGATAAAGATAATATTTCATCTAATTCTAACGAAACTAATAAAACAGCTTTACCATTATCCCTTTCTGCTACCAATCTCTTATGAATATATTCTATAGCCCCAACATCCAATCCTCTAGTAGGTTGAGATGCTATTAGCAAATCTGGATCCTTAGATATTTCTCTAGCTGCTATAAGTTTTTGTTGATTACCTCCAGATAATGCAGATGCGTTAACTTCATCATTTGGAGTTCTTACATCAAACTCTTCTATAAGTGTATTACAATGTTTCCTTATAGCTTTATAATCCATAACTATACCTTTACTAAAAGGTGCTTTATGATGTTTTCCCAAAACAGAATTTTCATAAAGTGAATATTTGAGTATTAATCCTCTCTTATGTCTATCTTCAGGAATATGTCCTACACCTTTATCTATTATTTGTCTTGATGATTTATTAAGTATTTCTTCTCCATTAAGATTTATACTTCCAGCATCCGCCTTCTTAAGACCTGTTAAAACTTCTATAAATTCACTTTGCCCATTTCCATCTACCCCAGCTATACCAACAATTTCTCCTTGCCTTACAGAAAGATTAACTTCCTTTAATACATTAACACCTCTTTTATCCTTAGCTCTAAGATTTTCTACCTTTAATATTTCCTTTCCTAGATTTTGAGGTTTTTTATCCATTTGGAGATTAACTTTTCTTCCTACCATAAGTTCTGCCAACTCATCTATATTAGTTTCCTTTGTATTAACGGAACCTGTAACCTTACCTCTTCTTATTATTGTAACTCTATCACTCATCTTCATAACTTCTTTTAATTTATGTGTTATAAGTATAATAGATTTTCCTTGCTTTTTTAAATTATCAATAATTATACCTAATTCATCAATTTCCTGCGGCGTTAAAACCGCTGTAGGTTCATCTAATATAAGTATTTCAGCTCCTCTGTATAATGCTTTTAATATCTCTACTTTTTGTTGTTGTCCTACTGATATATCCTCTATAACAGATTTAGGATCTATTGAAAAACCATATTTTTTTGATATTTCTTCCACATCTTTTATGGCTTTACTTATATCTAACTTAACCCCTTTTCTAGGTTCTGTTCCAAGTACTATATTTTCTGCTACAGTAAAATTATGAACTAGCATAAAGTGCTGGTGCACCATACCTATTCCTTGTTTAATAGCATCATTAGGTCCTAATATATTAACTTTTTCACCATTAACAAATATTTCGCCTTTTTCTGGCTGATATAATCCATATAATACATTCATAAGGGTGGTTTTTCCTGCACCATTTTCACCTAACAATACATGAGTTTCACTTTTATTCAAATCAAAGCTAACATCATCATTAGCTATAGTTCCAGGAAAAACTTTAGTTATTCCTTTCATCTCAATTACTTTTTCCATTTATTCTTTTCTAGTCGTAAGTTTATATACCTTCTAGACTAGATGCCTCCCTCCATGTATTTTTCATACTCTTAAATTTGTAAACGTTCTACAACTAAAATTATAATATATATAGTTTATAAAAGCTAGATGTTGAGTACATCTAGCTTTTATAACATTATATTTTCTAATATTACATATATAAATTATTTGATTTCTGTTGAAGTAAATTTAGCAAGTTCTGCTCTTGTAGCTGGAACTTTTATTTTCTCATCTTTTATAGCTTTCTTATATTTTTCAATTAAATCTAATGTTTCTTTTGAAGTATTTTTATTTGATGTAGGTGCTATATCTACACCATCTTCTTTTAATCCTAATTCTATATGTTTTCCACCTTTAAATTTACCATCTACAACTTCTTTTGTTGCATTAAAAGTGGCAACATCAACTCTTTTTATCATACTTGATAGTATTATATCAGCATATTCCTTCACTTCAACTGCTTGGTCTCTGTCAACCCCTATAGCCCATATCTTTTTATCAGGTTTATTTAATTCTTTTGCAGCTTTAAATAATCCTATTCCAACTCCACCAGCTGCATGGTATACAACATCGCATCCTGCACCATACAATGATTTTCCTAATTCATATCCCTTATTTGTATCACCAAAGCTATCTGCATATTTTACCATTGAACCTGGTTTATCTTTTGTTCCTATTAATCCCTTTGCTGCTTCTGGATTAGCTGATTTAACACCAGCTGCAAAACCAACTTCAAATTTATTTATAGCTGCAGAATCCTTACCACCTATAAAGCCTACCTTATTTGTTTTAGTCATTTTTCCTGCTATAACGCCCATTAAAAAAGAACCTTCATTATCTCTAAATGTTAAACATTGAACGTTTGGCTCTTTTACTTTATCAGTATCAACTATAGCAAAGTTTTTGTCAGGATATTTTTTTGCAACATTTGTCATAGCTGTTTCCATTTGGTATCCTATACCAAATGTTAAATTTGATCCATCATTTACTAGAGCTTCTAAGTTTGATTCGTAGTCTTCCTTCTGCTTTGATTCTATTGGTTTATAATCTACGTTAAGCTCTTTTTGTGCTTTCTTTACTCCTTCATCTGCAGCCTGATTAAAGGATTTATCATTTAATCCTCCCTCATCTGTAGAAAGGCCTACTTTTACCTTTTCTTTCTTTTCTGCTGATTGTTCCCCAGCACTATCTTTACTCCCACAACCAGCAAATAATGAAACTGCCATAACCGCAGTAGCTAACAGCGCTATTATCTTTTTCTTTTTCATTAAATTCCCCTCCTATGATATAATTGGTAATTTATCTAGCAATGAATAAATTCTACAAATCATTTTTTTTCCCTTCTTTTTTTGTCTGAATATATAAAATTTTATTAATCTTTTGTTAATTTTACCTTTTTATTTTATATATATTAATTATAATTACTATATATGATAAATTTCATATTTTTTATATAGTATAATTATATATCGTTATATTTGAAATCGTATACATTGCTCTCATATTTTTAGCCATATTCTTATAATTAGAATATAGCTAAAAAGATTTCTTAATTAATAATCTTCTATAAAGAATATACCGCAAGCTCTCGGTCCAGCATAAATTCCTACTACACAGCCTACCATACATTCTATAAAGTCAGTTTGATCCTGATTTAAGTGATCTCTTAAAGTACCTAGTATATCTTTGTTCTCTACATGTAATAAAATACAAGGTTCACCTTGCTTTAGGCCTAATTTATTTATATATTCAAATATAGCTCTTATAGCTTTTTTGCTACCCCTTACTTTATCTTTAACTACCATTTCCCCATTCTCTACAGCCAATATTGGTTTTATTCCCAATACATTTCCTATAAAGCCTGCTGTTTTTGAGAGCCTTCCACCTTTTACTAAATAATCTAAAGTTTCAAAGGCTAGTACACTTTTAATGTGTGGTATAGTTTCTTTTACACCTTTTACTATTTCATCCATAGAAAGCCCTTCATCTCTTAATTTGCAAGCCTTAATAACTAAAAGACCTAAACCTGATGTTACATTATTACTATCTATAATTGTAATATTATCACTATCTAACATATCTTTTGCTAAGCATGCTGATTGATAAGTACCGCTCATTTTAGAGGATAAATGTATAGAAAGTATGCTGTATCCCTTATCTATATATTTCTTATAATGTTCATAAAATCTTTGAGGATTTACTTGAGAAGTTTGTGGAAACACATTTTCCTTTTCTATTTTAGTAAACAACTGCCCTAATTTTATATCTATACCATCTTTGTAAACTTTATCGCCAAAACTTACAAATAAGGGTATTACCTCTATGTCGTACTTTTCTATTATATCCCTAGGTAAGTCAGCAGTGCTATCTGTTATGATTTTTATCTTCTCCATGCCAAGATCCTCCTATTTCATATCTGGGAAACCAACTTGTCTTAAAGCTTCATAGGTAACTATAGCTACAGTATTAGACAAATTTAAAGACCTAGTAGTTGTATTAATCATTGGAACTCTTATACACTTACTAGGATCACTATCTCTTATTTCATCTGGTAGCCCTGAAGATTCTCTTCCAAAAACAATAAAATCTCCATCACTATATTTAACATCTGTATAAAAATTATTGCCATGAGTAGTTGAAAAATAAAAATTTGAATCTTTGTATTTCTCTCTTAACTCCTCATAAGATTCATATATAGTTAAATCCAAATATTTCCAATAATCTAATCCTGCTCTTCTTAAGTGCTTTTCATCTAAACTAAATCCTAAAGGTTTTATTAGATGTAATCTAGAATTGGTAAGCACGCATGTTCTTGCTATATTACCAGTATTTTGTGGTATCTCTGGTTGAAATAATACTATATTTAAACTCAAAACATTTCCTCCCATTTTTATAATATATATTTAAACTAATAAGTATAAACAAAGTTCTTGGCTCCAAGGGGAGTTTTTACTCCCTCTGAAGCTTAGAAATCGTTATCCAGGGACGTACCCGCTCTTTGCTCCCACTTTGAAGAAGATGGGAGTATTAGAACGGGTAGTCATCGGATAAAAGTCTTATTACAATAACTATATTACTCTATTCTAAAGCTTTAGTAAAGAACATAAAGAATTAACAAAATGTTAATTCTCTATATAATATAATTAATATTATCTTCTCCAAAAAATTTTGTTATATTGTCTCTAAAGAACTTTTTTATATTCTGTAACTCTTCATCTTTATATATATACTTTCCATATCCAAACTGACCATATTTAAATTTTCTATTCTCTTCTACCATAGGTAAAGTTGTGTTTGAAAACACACTTAATATATTATCCTTAGCCCTTTTGGTGAATCTATGGGATATCACTTCAAATTCTACAGGAATACCTTTAAACATAGCATTTATGTTTTTTAATAACTCTAAATAATCTTTTTCCCAACCTTCATATATAAACACTGGTGCTATAATAAATCCTAAACTATACCCAGCTTTTGCTATTTTCTGGGCAGCCTCCAACCTATCTGAAACTAGCGGTGTTCTATGTTCAAAATTTTTTATTACATTATCTGTATTTATGCTAAACCTAATAGTAGTATTTCTATTATGATTTAAGTTGACTAAGCTATCTACATCTGTAAATTTAGTTACAAATCTAAATTTCATATTTGGCTTTTCACCAAAAAATTCTATAGTATCCCTTAAGGAATGTGAATACGGCTCTACTGGTATAGGATCTGATGTAGCAGCCCCTTCAAAAACTGTAATTTCAGGCAATCTTTCTTTTGAATATTTTTCAGCCTTATTTAAAATCTCTTCTGTGTTTACATAAACTTTTGTGTAAGGTCTTTTCCCCATTTGAGTATTTAAATAACAATATTCGCACATTCCCATACATCCACTTACTAAAGGCAACTGATAATGAGCTGATGGTTTACAACTTTGAAAATCTAAGGACTTTCTTATGCCTATTACTAATGTATTTTTACCTTCAAAATACATTTCATTTGGAGTTCTATCTCCCCTTCCTGTTACTCTTCCTGTTTTTGAGTATTTTATTTCTATATTTTTATTTTTTAACTCTTTTAAAATTTCTTTTCCTCTACCATATTCTAAAGCTTTTTCTTCAAATATAACTGCTTTGGGAATAAACATACTATCACTCCTTAATTATAGTATGCAATTTATTTCTAAAGTATATGTAACAACATTATATTTTATTTCTTAGTTCCTCTTTTTATAATTTTATCCACAGGTTTATAAAAATCAGTATATAACAATTCTTTTTTTACAACACTATCATTTTCTACTGTACTTTTATAAACTTTAACCTTATATCCTGTATGAGCTTCCTGTACTATTTCTGTTTTGCCTAATGGAATATTAGAATCATCAATATATTGCTCTTTAGGAGTTACAGTTTCATATATTTCAGAACTTATATTATATGTCTTGTTTTTTAAAGAACTATTAGAATATATATTAAAAATTACATTTGCTCCATCTGTTATTCCTTCTATATATATAGGATATTTCAATGTGTTTTTAAATTTATAGTCTATGTTACCATAATCTATTGTAGCATCCATTCCTATAGGAACATAGGTAGATGGAAATGTATGGCGAACTCTTTCTGTGGCATTTATATTTGCCTTTAACATAGCATTATATAATGTACCTGATACTTGACAAATACCTCCACCTAATCCTGATTCTATTTTGTTCCCAACAATAACAGGTGCTCCCTGATATCCTCTTTCTGCTGTTCTTGGTCCTACAGTATTATTAAAACTAAAACTTTCTCCAGGCATTAGTAAAGTTCCATTAATAGCCTTCGTTGATATTTCTATGTTGTTTGCTCTTTGTGGTGAAGATATAGATCCATAATTAGTAGTATATGATGATATATTTGAATTTACCGTTTCTAATTGTTTCTTTTTTATTTTAGATTCCTGAATCTTAACTGGAGCTTTTTCATTTATATCTTTTAAATTTTTACCATCTATCTTAGAGTATAATATTTTTTTCAAATTATCTTTTTCTAATTTAAATCCTTTTTTATCATCAACTATTGATATTGAACCTTTATTTACATTGATTTTAGCATTTTCAGCTTCTTTATTTATATCTTTTTCTATAGAACCTATAAATTCATCCATAACTTTTTTATCATAAGAAAACTTTAATGGGTAGTTTTGTACACTTTTAGACTTAATTATTTTATATTTACTAAATATATTTAAGTTTTTTCCATAACCATAAGCATTATTTATAGTTTCTTGTATATTATATGTAGGATTCAATTTAGCATAGGATAAATTATATTTTTTATTATTCCAAGTTATATTTATATTTTTCTTAACTATAGTTTTTGAGTATTTAGTTTCTATTATATTTTTAGCTTCATTTTTAGTTTTCGCTGTTAAGTCTATGCCTTCTATAGAAACCCCTGGATAAATAACACTATCAAATTCGCTCACT
This sequence comes from Clostridium sp. CTA-1, assembly GCF_054768215.1. Classification (NCBI taxonomy): domain Bacteria; kingdom Bacillati; phylum Bacillota; class Clostridia; order Eubacteriales; family Clostridiaceae; genus Clostridium; species Clostridium sp. CTA-1. The sequence continues at coordinate 15,964 of NZ_BAAAAP010000004.1, read as the reverse complement.
TCTTTATAAATATAATAAAATACTCCAAACAAAATTGACATTAATAAGAAAATAAGAGTTAATACTCTTCTAGCTTTTTTACTCTTCACACAAAATCACCTCATTAATTAATATTAAAATTATACTATAAAAATATATAAAAAATATATAACTTTAAATAAAAATTCCATGAATCTTACTATTAATTAATATTTATTATTAATTAATCCATATAAAAATAAGCCATCTCAAAATTAAATCTATTTTAAGAGGGCCTATTATAAAACTTAATTGTATTATTAATTAATTTATAATTACTATTATTTTGAATAAAGATTAAATACTACATTACCATTGCTTGTATAAGCCTCTATATAAACGGGGCTTTGCAAATTATTTCTAAATTTATAATCTATATTTCCATAATCTACAGTAGCATCCATACCCTGTGGTACATAATGCACTGGTTTAGTATGGTGCGATCTTTCTACAGATTCTAAGTTGCAGCTTGCTACGGCATTGAATAAAGTCGAAGAAACTTGACATACTCCGCCACCTAATCCATTTTCTATTTTTTCACCTACTATAACCGGTGCTGCTTGATATCCCTTTTCTGCTGTTCTTTGCCCTACAACCCCATTAAAACTAAACACATCTCCTGGCATTAATATCTTACCATTTATAGCACTTGTAGATGTAGCTATATTGTTTGCCCTTTGAGGTGAAGATATAGACCCATAATGACTTGAATAAGATCCTATCATTCTACCTACCCCCTGTAGCTTGTCTTCTGTGATTCTAGGCGTAACTGTTTTCATTACAGCTTTTTCTGTTATATCACTAGATATATCATTATTTATTTTAGGGATCAAATCTTTTTTTAATTTATCTTTATCTAATTTTTCCCCATTTTTATGAGATATAACACCAAAGCCACCCCCGTTTAAAGCTAAGGATGCATCTATAGGACTTATATTTACATCCTTTTCTATTTTACTTATTAATGAGTCTATTACCTTCTCATCATATTTGAAATTTATAGAATAATTTTTAGGAGTTTTATTTTTTATCAAACTATACCTTTTAAAGATTATCAAATTTTTTCCATAAGCTTCTGCATCCTTTAATAGATTGTCTAAATTATTTGTAAGTTTTAAATCAGAATACTTTAATGTATAGGTCTTATCTTTAACTTTTACATTAATATTCTTACCTAACAATTTATTCCAATACCTTTCTTGTATAATCTTTTTTGCTTCCTCTTTAGTTTTTCCGGATAAATCTATACCTTCTACAGAAACTCCTGGATAAATTAAATTATTATAAGATTTTATATTATTATATTGATATGTTGCAAAAGCTGATAAAATCAATAATATTGCAACTGATAAGGTAATTAATGCTATCTTCATTGGTTTTAATTTTTTCTTTCTTCTATCTTTTCTTGATTTAACCAAATATATCACCTCTCTAAAGTCCATAAATATTATACTACAAAAGACATAAACTTCCTATGGATTAATAAGTTCTTTCCAATTGAATATTTTAAAATACTAAATTTTAGTATATACTTGGAAGTAATAAAAGTATATTTTTAGGGAGTGTTTATATGGATTACCACAAAAAACTTATATTAAATTATTTAAAAAATATATTAACTATTCCAAGTCCAACAGGCTTTACTAATCATATAACAAATTATCTAAAAAAAGAATTAGATACTATTGGTATACAATATAAAATAGCAAATAAAGGTTCCATAATAGTTACTTTAGAAGGAGAAGATAAAAGCTTTGAGCGAACCTTATCTGCTCATATGGATACCCTCGGTGCTATGGTTAAAAACATAAATGATAATGGAACATTATCCATAGTTCCATTAGGTGGATTTATGATGAATTCTATTGAAGGTGAAAATTGTAGTATCCACACACTAAATGATGAAGTTTATTCTGGAACAATACAAACTATAAAACCTTCCGTTCACATTCATGGTAAAGAAGCTTATGATTTAAAGCGTTCCCCTGAGAACATGGAAGTAATATTAGATGAAAAAGTATTTTCTAAAAAAGATTTAGAAAATTTAAACATAAACATAGGGGATTTTATTTCCTTTGATACAAGAAATATATTTACTGAAAATGGTTTTATAAAAAGTAGACATTTAGATGATAAAGCCTCCTTAGCCATTCTTCTTTATGCTATAAAATATATTCATGTTAATAATTTACCATTATCTTGTACTACTAATTTCTTATTTAGTAACTACGAAGAAGTAGGTCACGGAGCTAGTTACATACCAAAAAATACAAAAGAATTCATTGCTGTAGATATGGGTGCCCCTGGAGAAAATCAAAACTCCTCTGAATATAGTGTATGCATATGTGCAAAAGATTCTACAGGTCCCTATGATTTAGATTTCAGGAAAAATTTAATTAATATATGTAAAACTAGCAATATCCCTTATAAAATAGATATATATCCTTCTTACGGATCTGATGCAAGTGCTGCTTTAAGGGCAGGTTTTGATATAAAAACTGCCTTAATAGGCCCTGGAGTATATGCCTCACATGCTTATGAAAGAACCCATATGGATGCAATACTAGCCACATTAGATCTAATAATAAAATACTGTGTATCTTAATATTAAATAGATTCACCTCCTTTAATTTTAAAAATTTACACACTATTTAGTTTAAAAATAATATATTAATATAAATTACTCTAATCTAATGTATTTTATTAAGGGGGAAAATATGTATCACACAGCCAATATTAAGAACACCAAAACTAAAAAATACAAAATATTATTTTTAATACCTATATTGATAATTTTCATAATCATTAATATATTAGGTTTTTATAATGGTAATTTAATATATGTTAGGGCATGCATAGAACCCACTAGTAGAAACATCACTAACATGTACGATACTTATAAATCAACTTTTGATGAAAGGCGTTTCAATTCATTGAAAAAAGAAAACATAACTATAAACTCTAAATATGGTTATGCTCTAAAAGGGACTTATATGGAGAACCCCCATAAGACTAAAAATTCTGTAGTTATAGTTCATGGTATCCGCTCATCTCGTTGGGAATCAATGAAGTATGCAGATTTATACTTAGATAAAGGCTTTAATGTTTTAATATACGATTCTAGATATCATGGTTTGAGCGGTGGTTCTGATGTAACCTATGGATATTATGAAAGATATGATTTGGATCAATGCATTGATTGGCTAGAAAGAAAAAATCCTGCTGGGATTATAGGTGCTCATGGAGAATCTTTAGGTGCATCCACAATATTACTTCACTCTAAAATGAATTTATCTAAAAATAGAGTAAAATTTTATGTAGCAGATTGTCCCTATTCTAATTTAGAAGAGCTTTTAAAAAATAAGTTAAATGAAGAGCTACACATTAATAATAAAATCATTACTGATTCATTATTATTCTATTCTGGTGCTTGTACCCTTTTAAAATCAAAGTTTCTCTATAGCAGGGTTTCTCCTATAGATTCTATAAAAACTGTACAAACACCTATAATGTTTATACATGGTGATAAAGATATTTATATACCTAAAAAAATGAGTGAAGAAATGTATAAAATAAAACCAGGACCAAAAGAAATATATATTGCTCCTAATGCAGGCCATGCTCAAGCCTATTTATATAACAAGAAAGAATACAGAAAAAATTTATATAAATTTATAGATAAATATGTAAAGATTAACTAAACTATTTAAGGAAGGTGCTAAAATCATGAAAGCAGAAATACTTTGTGTAGGAACTGAACTATTATTAGGTGACATTGTAAATACAAATGCCCAATATATATCTAAAGAATTAGCTAATATGGGGATAGACGTCTATCATCACTCTGTAATTGGAGATAATGAAAATAGATTATTAAAAGAACTCGAAAGGGCCTTTAATTATTGTGATTTAGTTATAACTACTGGGGGTTTAGGACCTACCAAGGATGATCTTACTAAAGAATCCGTAGCTAAATTTTTTCAGGAAGATTTAATACTACATCAAGAATCCTTAAATCAAATAGAAAAAAGACTATTATGTTTTAATAAATCTATGACAGAAAGTAATAAAAAACAAGCTTACTTTCCTAAGAATTGTACAATACTAGAAAATCCTAATGGGACCGCGCCAGGATTTATAATAGAAAAAAATAGTAAAATAGCTATAATACTGCCTGGCCCACCTTATGAAATGCAACCTATGTTTGAAAACAAAGTAATACCTTATTTAGGTAAACTAACAAATTATACTATAAAATCTAAAGTTTTAAGAATAACAGGCATAGGAGAAAGTGATGTAGCAGATTTAATAAGTGATATTTTAGAAAATCAAACTAATCCTACAGTAGCTCCCTATGCTAAACAAGGAGAAACTACATTAAGAATTACCGCTAAGGCACATTCTGAAGAAAAAGCCCTAAGTTTAATAAGCCCTGTAGAAGAAAAAGTAAGAGAAATACTAGGAGATAATATATATGGTTCTGGTGAAACTTCATTAGAAGAAGTTATTGCTAATACTCTTATAAAAAGAAATTTAACTATAGCTACAGCAGAATCTTGTACTGGTGGTTTACTAGCAGGAAAACTTATAAACTTTCCTGGTATATCATCTATATTTTTAGAAGGAGCCATAACCTATAGCAATGAATCTAAAATAAATAGATTAAATGTAAAAAAAGAAACCTTAGAAAAATATACAGCTGTAAGTAAGGAAGTGGCCCTAGAAATGGCTGAGGGCATAGCAAAATCTTCAGGTACAAATATAGGTATATCTACTACAGGAGTAGCAGGTCCTGGTGGTGGCACATATGATAAACCTATAGGATTAGTTTACATAGGTCTTTATATAAATGGAAAAACCTTTGTTAAAGAATTAAAATATTCTGGTAACAGACAGTTTATAAGAAATATAACTGTAACTAGAGCACTAGATTTTTTAAGAAGAAACTTAAAATAAGGAAAGTGCATCGCACTTTCCTTATTTTATAGTTTTCATAATCCCATTTCTAGGGCTACTTTTTTTACTTCCTCTGCTACAACTTCTGCTACTCTTTTATCAAAGGCTCCTGGTATTATATACTCCTCATTTAGTTCATTATCCTGTACCAAAGAGGCTATAGCTTTAGCTGCCGCTAGTTTCATTTCTTCATTTATAACTTTAGATCTTACATCTAATGCACCTCTAAAAATTCCTGGAAATACTAATACATTATTTATTTGATTTGGGAAATCAGATCTTCCTGTAGCTACTACTCTGGCTCCTGCCTTTTTTGCTTTATCTGGCATTATTTCTGGAGTTGGGTTTGCCATAGCAAATACTATAGAATCATTATTCATAGTGGCTACCATTTCTTCTGTAAGTATGTTTGGTGCTGACACACCTATAAATACATCTTTTCCTTTTATTACATCTTTTAATGTTCCTTTTTCATTTTCTTTATTAGTTATTTCCGCTATTAATTTTTGAGCTTCATTTAAATTATTATTACCTTTTACTAAAGAGCCTTCTTTATCACACATTATTATGTTTTTAGCTCCTGCTTGTAATAATAACTTACATATGGATATTCCTGCAGAACCAGCTCCATTTATAACTATTCTTGCTTCTTCTAATTTTTTTCCCACAAATCTTAGTGCATTATATATTCCTGCTAAAACAACTATGGCTGTTCCATGCTGATCATCATGAAATACTGGAATATCTAATTCCTCTTTTAATTTTTTTTCTATGTAAAAACATTCTGGAGCTTTTATGTCCTCTAAATTTATACCTCCAAATCCTGGAGCTATAAGTTTAACTGTTTTTATAATTTCTTCAGGGTCTTTACTATCTATACAAATTGGAAATGAATCTATATTGGCAAATTCTTTAAATAAAAGTGCCTTTCCTTCCATAACAGGCAACCCTGCATAAGGGCCTATATCTCCTAAACCTAAAACTGCTGTACCATTAGTTACTACAGCTACTGTATTTCCTTTCATGGTATATTCATAAACTAAAGATTTATCCTCACTTATTTTTACACAGGGTTCTGCAACTCCTGGAGTATATGCTATGGATAAATCTTCTTTATTTTTGACTTGTATTTTCCCTTCTATTGATAATTTCCCTTTAAATTTTTTATGTACCATTAGTGATTTTTCTTTAATATCCATATTATTCTCCCCTCTTTCATTGTATATCCATATATATGATTTATTTAATTTCTCCGATGACTACCCGCTCTAATACTCTCATCGCACTCTGTGAAAGCGATTCGCACCAAATCAAAGATTTGGACTCTCTGCTTTTCTTCAAAGTGGGAGTAAAGAGCGGCTACGTCCCTGGATAACGATTTCCCCTAAAGGATAATGACTTCTAAGGAGTGAAACTCCTAAGAATTCTGTTAATAAGCTTTAGTGGGAGTAAAAACTCCCTCTGAAGCCAAGAACTCTGTTTATAAACAAAATCTAAAAAAAATTATCCACATGTGGATATCTTTAATAGCAAAACCATCTTAGATATAAGATAATTTGCTATTATAAGTAAACACTTATATTTAAGATGGTTTAACCTCTTCATTATAATATTTGCAATATTTTTTTATAGTACATTCTTCACATTTAGGTTTTCTAGCTACGCAGCATCTTCTTCCATGAAATATTAACACATGATGCATTAATATCCATAGTTCCTTTGGTATAACTTGTTGTAACTGTTCCTCTGTTTTTAATACATTGCTAGCATCTACCAATCCTATTCTGTTAGATACTCTAAAAACATGGGTATCTACTGCTATAGTGGGTACTTTAAAAGCATTTGCTAAAACCACATTAGCAGTTTTTCTACCTACTCCCGGTAGTGAAGTTAAGTCATTAAAATCATTAGGGACTTCACTTTCAAATTTTTCTTCTAACTCTTTACAAAGTAATAATATATTCTTAGATTTATTTCTATATAGACCTATTTTTTTAATTTTTTCCTCTAATTCTTCTCTTGTTAATTTTAAAAAATCCTTAGGAGTAGAATATTCCTTAAATAGTACTTTTGTTACCTCATTTACTTTTTTATCTGTAGTTTGAGCAGATAAGACTGTAGCTATTAAAAGTTCAAAAGGATTTCTATGTTCTAATTCGCAATTAGCATCAGGATATGTGTCTATTAATATATCTATAACATTTTTTATTTCATGATCATTCAATTGAAAATCACTCCCATAATTTTAGTTTAATAGATAACTCTATTTATTAAACTAACCCTTAATTATTATTAAATTTCTATATACATAAGTTTTAGTTATCATATATTCCTCTATATTCTTTTGGTATCAATTTAGCTATTTCACCCATAAGGTAATTCATGAGTTTATCTTCATATTCATGTTTTGATTCTTCTTTATTTTTTTTAGGTAATTCTACTGCTCTTCCTATATTTATTGTTACATTAGCAGATTGAAAACGCTCCAAAGCCATGTCTTTGTCATTTATGGGTAAAAGTTTTTCTGTTCCACTAATTCCTAAAGGTACTATAGTAGCTTTACTTAATTTTTGTATTAAAACTACACCTTTTTTAGGCTCCATTAATTTTGCAGTTCTACTTCTAGTTCCTTCTGGGAATATTAAAATATTATTCCCTGATTTCAAAGTTTTTACTATATTATATATAGCCTCTTTATCTGCAGTGTTTGGCTTTATTGGTATAGTTTTTGTTATTTCTAATCCAAGTTTAGTTAGAGAATTATCTTTAAGCTTAACTCCTGCTATAAAAGTTATATCCTGATCTTCTAATACTTTATTTATAACTAAAGCATCTGAATTACTTAAATGGTTAGAAATAAAAATAATTGGCTTATCTATATTTTTTAAGTTTTCTTTACCATTTATAGTTAAATTAGCATATTTGTTTATATATCTATTTAATATTTTTTGTGATAAAAATTTTAAAAATCCCTTAGGCATATGTCCTATTATTTTTGTCATTGTAGGAGAAATCATTTATAACACCTCTCAAAGCTCCTAATTTGTCTCATTACTAATAATTATAAAGTATCTAGATTGGTTTAACTAAAATTTACATAGAGTAAAAATTCAGTCTAAATTAAGTTTACCTTTATAAATACTGTTCTAAATAAATTATAATTATTATTTCTTTAAAAGTCTACGATAATAATCTAATACATAGGGAGATTTTATATTTTTTCCCTGTATATCTATATTCTTATTCATTGTAATACAATTAATTAAAGCATTTCTTTGCAATATGCTCTTTCCTCTCCAACCACAGGATGTTAGTTTATATTTTTCTTTAAATTCTTTATTGTTAACATATATCAGCTCTTCTAAATCTAAATTTTCCATAAAATTAAAAGGCTTAAATCCCTCTATATTAGAAGTGTCTATATTCTTATTATAAGGACATACCCTTTGACAAGTATCACAACCAAACATTCTTCCTTTTAGTTTATCAAACCATTCTTCCTCTATATTCTTTTTTTGAGTAATGTAAGATAAACATATATTAGGGTCTTTATTTTCTAAAGAATTAGTTGGACAAGCTTTAAGGCATATATTGCAATCCTTACACTTACACTCCATTGGTTCATCTTCATTGATTTCCATATCTGTGATTATTTCACCTAAAAATACATAAGAACCATATCTTTCTGTAACAAGCATATTATTTTTTCCTATAAATCCTATACCACATAAATAGGCAATATATCTTTCTGGCAAATCATTGCTATCTACAAAATGTTCTGCTCTGTAACCTTTACTTTGTATAAATTCACATATTTTTTTTAAATATTCATTTACTATAGTATGATAATCCCTACCTTGAGTATATTTTGAAAAATATATATTATTTTTGTAATCTAAATTAAATAAATAGGGAAAAGCAATAGAAATTATTGTTTTCCCCTCTCTCATATATTGAAATGGATCCACTCTTTTATTTATATCTTTACCTTCAAATTCATTTTGTCTGTTTTCATTTTTTCTTTCTGTAAATTCTGGTATAAGCTCATGAAAAATCCTACATTTTGTGAATCCTATTAAATCTAACCCTAAATTTCTGCAATATTCTTTTACAGATTCCTTACAATCCATATTAATCTTTTCTCCCAAAAACTATATTATCATATCGTTGTATATTACTTTTTTAACACCATTATAATCTCTTATTTCTATAACAGACGCCTTTTTTTCATATCTTACTACCTTAGCTGGTATACCTACCGCTGTAGAATTAGCTGGTATATGATGCAATACCACTGCATTAGCGCCTATTTTTACATTATCTCCTATATTTATAGGTCCTAGTACTTTTGCTCCACTTCCTATTATAACATTATTACCTACAGTAGGGTGTCTCTTACCTTTATCTTTTCCCGTTCCGCCTAAAGTTACTCCATGATATAAAGTTACATTATCTCCAACCTCCGCAGTTTCACCAATAACAACTCCCATACCATGATCTATAAATAGACCTTTTCCTATAGTTGCCCCTGGATGAATCTCTATGCCTGTAAAAAATCTTGATATTTGAGAAATAAGTCTAGCTAAGAAAAATAAATGTGCTTTATAAAACAAGTGGGATATTCTATAGGCTATTAAAGCATGAATAAATGGATATAATATAAAAACTTCTAAAACATTTCGAGCGGCTGGATCTTTTTCCTTAGCATTTTTTAAATCATATATTAAAGTTTTAAAAGGATTTTTCATAATAATTCACCTCTTTTATTTATCATATAACCCGGTGGATATATATTTTTCCCCACCATCTGGAGCTACAGTTACAACTTTTTTACCTTTTCCCAATTCTCTAGCTATTTTTATAGCTGCTGCTATATTTGCTCCTGAAGATATACCTACTAATATTCCCTCTTCTGTCCCAAATCTTCTTGCATATTCATAGGATTCTTCATCTGTTATAGTCATTACCTCATCTACTACATCTTTTTCATATACCTCTGGTACAAATCCTGCTCCTATGCCCTGTATTTTGTGCGGTGCGGCTTTTCCTCCTGATATTACCGGAGAATTATGAGGTTCCACAGCTACAACTTTTATATTTTTATTAGATTCTTTTAATCTTCTTCCAATACCTGCTATAGTGCCTCCAGTACCTACTGAAGCTACAAAAACATCTAAATCTTTTACATCCTTTAATATCTCAACAGCAGTAGTTTCATAATGCTTTTTTGAATTAGCTCTATTTGAAAATTGTTGAGGAATAAAATAACCCTTTTTATCTCTAGCTAATTCTTCTGCCTTTTCTATAGCACCTGTCATTCCTTTATTTCCTTCTGTAAGAACCAATTCTGCTCCGTAAGCCTTTATCATGTTTCTTCTTTCTATACTCATGGAATCCGGCATAACAATAATCACTTTATAACCTTTTAATCTTCCTACCATAGCAAGTCCTATTCCTGTATTACCACTAGTAGGCTCTACTATTATATCTCCTGGTTTTATTTTACCCATGCTTTCTGCCTCTTCAATCATACCCAAAGCTGCTCTATCCTTTATACTACCACCAGGATTAAATTTTTCTAGTTTTACATAAACATCTGCCATATTTTCTTCTTGCATATTGTTTAATTTAAACATAGGTGTATTTCCTATTAAGTCTATAGAGCTTTCGTATAACATATTAATCTCCCCTTTTTAAAATAAATTTAATCTAAAAAAACTTCATCTCTATAAAAATATAGAGACGAAGTATATGCTCCGTGGTTCCACTCTAGTTAGATATTAAAATCCCACTTTATCAGGTACTTAATAAATTTATACCCTATCACTATAACGGGTGAACCCGATGTAGCCTACTTTATTCGGTACACAACTCCAAAGGGCACTTCACATAAACCTTCTTTAGAAATTTTCCAGCAAAACAATTTCCTCTCTGAAAAGATTGATTATGCTACTTTCCTTTTTCAACGTTTTTATTTCCGACTATTTTAGTATGAATTCTATAATATAATTATATGATATTTTTTGAATTTGTCAACTACTTATTTACAAAATCTATGTTTGCCTATTACTTTTATTAATGGTCTTGACCAAATCCAAGAACTTGTAGCGGTAACAGGATTAAAGTAATACATAGCCCCACCAGATGGATCCCATCCATTTAAAGCATCCCTAGCTGCATTTATAGAGTTTTGTTCCATAGTTGCATGTATTTGACCATCTACTATAGCAGTAAATGCACCTGGTTGATATATAACTCCGGCCACACTATTAGGGAATTTAGGATTCCTTGTTCTATTTAAAACTACTGCTCCTACTGCTACTTGCCCTTCATAAGGTTCTCCTCTGGCTTCTCCATTTATAAGTCTAGCTAAAAGCATAACATCTTGGTTATTAGAACTTGCACTTCCTCCTGATGATGATCCAGTATTTATTCCAAGTGCAACTAAAGTTTTGTCTCCAATTATTCCATCTACTGTCAAACCATTTTTAGATTGAAAACTTCTTACGGCTGTATAAGTTCCATGGCCAAATATTCCATCTACTCCTCCATTATAATACCCCCAGGCTTTAAGTTTTCTTTGAACCTGTGAAATAATATCTCCTCTATGTCCATAATAATATGCTACAGCTTTAGTAGCATTTGTATAAGGTAATATATAAAGAGTAGTACTGCCATAAGCTATCATTAAAGCTAAAACATATATTATTGCTCTTTTTAAATATATATTCTTCCTCATAATACTCCTCCCACAAAATCCATAGTTTTGCTATTTATTTTAAAATTAGTTTGTGCATAAAATTATAAAAAATACTCTTTTATAAAATAAAATCAAAAAATAAAAAACACATGTAATAAACATATTAATAAATTTATTACATGTATTTTTTATATTTGCTATATTAAATATATTTTAAGATACCATCTTTCATAATAAATATAACTTAAACCGTAACTATTTTAACTTTCTTTCTCCACATAGGTGCAAATACATCCTCTATAATATCATCTATCGATATTGTTCCACATAATTTATTTTCTCCTTCAACTACGGCAATAGATAATAAATCATACTTTATTGCTAATTCTACAGCTTCATTTATATGGTCTGTATCTTTAACTTTTACTATATCCTTATCCATTATATCTTTTAATTTAGCTTTTGGGGTAGATATTATTAAATCTGTGAGGGATATAGCTCCTTTTAGTTGTTCTTTTTCATCTACAATATATATATAATAAGATTCTTCATCCTTAGGTTTTATTTCTCTTAATAAATCTATAGTTTCTTCCGCAGTTATGTTTACATTAAAAGATATAAAATCTTTATTCATTATGCTTCCTGCAGTTTCCTCCTTATAATCCATAAGTTTCCTTATATCCTTAGCATCTCTTTCTTCCATAATAGAAAGAATTTCTTCCACTTCTTCCTCTCTCATTTGTGCCAGTATATCTGCCGCCTCATCCTTTGACATATTATATATAATTTCAGCTTTTTTAGAGGAAGTCATTCCTTCTAACATTTCTGTTTTTACTTCTAAGTCTATTTCTTCAAAAGTATCTGCAGCTAAATCATCATCTAGGCTTTCAAAAACTAATTTTCTATAACTATCATTCATATCTTCTATAATATCTGCTAAATCTGCTGGATGTAATGTTGAAAGCTTTTGGTAAGATACAGATAATTTCAAATTATTATTTACCATTTCTAAAGATTCTACACTATCCCACATTATTAAAGTGTCTTCTATTTTCTTATTAAATATTTTATAAATACTTCTTAATAAGTTTTCCATCCCTATTCTTCTACTTAATGCTAGTGCACCTGTATCTACAGCTATTACTTTATATTCTCCTGCAATTTCTCCAATTCTTAAGTCATGCACTTTAACCATCTTTTTGCCATTTATATCAATTATTTGTTTATCTAAAAGATGTTGTGACAATAAATAGGAATATTTTCTTAATATTATATCTCTAGTTCCTATTACTTTTATAATAGTTTTACTCTCATCATCATAAAAAGAAATATTTTTAAACTCATAATTTGCTAATTCTCTTCCCTTTTTTATCTTATAGGCTATGGCTCTTGGATAGTCATCCTCAGAAGTTACATAAATATCAATTAGTTTACCTATATAATCACCATACTCATCATAAACTCTTTTATTAATAATTTTACTTAAGAAAAAACTTTGTAGCTTCTTCATAAATATTCCTCCTTTCACATTTGTAAAGGAATATTTTAAGCTACAAATAAATAGTTCTGCTTAAATAAATATTCCTCTACAAAACAATATAATTTTTATTTGGCCTATGCTCCCATCATACGGACCAGTTTCCATTTATATCACCATCCTAAAAATTTATAAAACAAAAAGAGCCTATTAGGCTCCTTATACATGCATAACTAAAACTTTAACATCAATCGTTGAGTTTTAGCACTATATAGCTTTGGACTACAGCCAGCTACATTAAGTAAAACCTTACTTCGGTAATACCTGGTGACCCATTGGCATCTCTCGATGTTTCCGGGCAGTAGCGTATATCTATATAGGAGCCTCACCTAACGTACACTATTAACATTTTGCCTTATATTTTTATTATATTGTTTATACCTTTGTTTTGCAACTGAATTTATCAAATTTTTTTAAATTTATTCATTATTTAAATTTATATTGTTTTATTTTAATATATCTTGCTTTTATACCGTATTTCTTATTTTTAAATTATTTTTGATATTAAACAAAATGAACTGTATAATAATATTATTACAAAATTGTATTTAAGATAGGAGAATGAAAATATTGAATAGTATGGACTTTTTACCCATAAGTAAAGAGGATTTGAAAAAAAGAAACATAGATGTTTTAGATTTTATAATAGTAACTGGTGATGCTTATGTAGACCATCCATCCTTCGGTACTGCAATTATAGGGAGAGTATTAGAAAGAGAAGGATTTACTGTTGGAATCATAGCTCAACCTAATTGGAAGAACATAGAGGACTTTAAAAAACTAGGAAAACCTAAATATGGATTTTTAGTTAACTCTGGTAATATAGATTCTATGGTAAATCACTATACTGCATCTAAAAAAAGAAGACATGACGACTTCTATTCCCCAGGTGGAAAATCTGGATATAGACCTGATAGAGCAGTTATTGTTTACTGTAATAAGATAAAGGAAGCTTTCAAAGATTCACCTATAATAATAGGTGGTATAGAAGCTAGCTTAAGAAGATTTGCCCATTATGATTATTGGGATAACTCAGTAAGAAGAAGTATTCTAGAAGATTCTAGCGCAGATTTATTAATATATGGTATGGGAGAAAAACCTATAGTTCAAGTTTCTAATCTTTTAAGATATGGTATGAAAATAGACAGTATAAAAAATGTAAGAGGTACAGCGTATATTGAGAAAGATATATCCTCTTTAAAAGATTATATTGAAATACCATCCTTTGAAGAGGTTTCTACAAATAAAAAATCCTATGCAGAAGCTTACAAAATACAATATTATGAACAAGATTCCATAAGGGGTGAAACCTTAGTGCAGAAACATAAAGAAAGATATGTAGTGCAAAATCCACCCCAACCACCTCTATCTCAAGAAGAAATGGATGAAGTTTATGCACTTCCATACGCTAGGACTTATCATCCTATGTATGAGGCTGAAGGTGGAATTCCTGCCATTAAAGAGGTTAAATTTTCAATTACTAGCCATAGAGGCTGCTATGGAAGTTGTTCTTTTTGTGCTTTGACCTTTCATCAGGGAAGAGTCATTCAAAATAGAAGCCAAGATTCTATTTTAAAAGAAGCAAATATGATGACTAATATGAAGGATTTCAAAGGCTACATCCATGATGTAGGTGGCCCTACAGCTAACTTTAGACATAGGGCTTGTAAAGTTCAAGAAAAACATGGTACTTGCAAAAACAAACAATGTGTATTCCCAAAAGCCTGCAAAAACTTAATTGTAGATCATAAAGAATACTTAAGTTTATTAAGAAAAATAAGAAAAATGCCTAATGTAAAAAAAGTATTTATACGTTCTGGTATTAGATTTGATTATTTAATATATGATAAAAACGATGAGTTTTTTAAAGAATTATGTGAACATCATATAAGTGGACAGTTAAAAGTTGCTCCTGAACATATAAGTGATAAAGTTTTAAACTTAATGGGTAAGCCTACTAGAAATGTTTATGATTCTTTTGTTAAAAAATATTATGATATAAACAAAAAAATACATAAAAATCAATTTTTAGTTCCTTATTTAATGTCTAGTCATCCTGGTAGCGATTTAAAGGCTGCCATAGAACTAGCTCAATATATAAAAAAAATGGGCTATACTCCAGAACAAGTACAAGACTTTTACCCTACTCCTGGTAGCTTATCAACTACTATGTATTATACAGGAGTAAATCCTTTAACTGAGGAAAAAGTTTATGTACCTAAAGATCAAAAAGAAAAAAGCATGCAAAGGGCATTATTACAATTCTCTATTCCTGATAACTATGATCTAGTAAAAGAAGCCTTAATAAAAGCTCACAGAGAAGATTTAATAGGAAATGGACCTGATTGTTTAATACCTTACAATAAACCTCATAAAAAATCTCATAAAAAAAATAATTTTAAAAATAACAATAACCATTCTAATAAAAGTAATGGTAAAAATAAGGATACTAGTAAAAACAATAAAAAAATTAAGAAAAACTCTCTTTCTAAGCATAAAAAAAGAAAATAAACAGCCTCTAGTGCTGTTTATTTTTTATATATTATTAAATAAAAATTATCATAAATTCTATACTCCATTAAATAGTTAAATAAATTTAGTTTTATCTTATCAATTTATTCACAGCTATATATAAAGTATATATCCAAATAATATTCCCTAATATATTGGGTGGTAATATATTAATGTTTAAAAAACTTAGTATAATATCCGATATATTTGCTATTGTACTAAAAAACATTAAATATAATATA